>CAZIMB010000029.1:15956-20254 GCA_964540275.1 uncultured Nitrospirota bacterium
AATGATTTTTCCATGTATACCCCCTGAAACTAAATCTTGTAGTTATTATTTTTATATCCACAATATTCTTTAGCACCTTCATTAACACAAAAATGCAATTAACATATCAGAGGAATACAAATGAACTATTTAATTTTATACTATTAGTTTAACTCATATTACAAAAAAAATCTAAATAATGTAGAATTTTTTGGTATTTTTTAGTTGTAAAATGTAGCGGATTATTTGTAAAATTTAAGTTCATTTAAAAACAATCTAAATTTGGAGGTAGAAATGGTAAAGATTTATTATGACAAGGACGCTGATCTGAATATCTTAAAAAACAAAAAGATAGTAATAATGGGATATGGCAGCCAGGGACATGCACATGCAAACAACCTAAAAGACAGTGGAATGGATGTTATAATTGGCTTAAGAAAAGGTTCAAGCTGGGACAAAGCAGTTGCTGCTGGTTTTAGTGTAATGACACCTTCAGAGGCATCAAAGATTGCTGATATTATAATGATACTCCTGCCAGATGAGTTTCAGGCAGAGGTATACAATAATGAAATAGCACCTAATATGAAAAAGGGCATTTATCTTGCTTTTGCCCACGGTTTTAATATCCATTACAACCAGATCGTACCTCCTAACGATGCTAACGTTTTTCTTGTTGCTCCCAAGGGACCAGGACATCTTGTAAGGTCTGAATATACAAAGGGAAGTGGAGTTCCGTGTCTTATAGCCGTTCATCAGGATCCATCTAAAAACACAAAAGATATAGCTTTAGCTTATGCCTCTGCCATTGGAGGTGGAAGGGCTGGCATTATTGAAACAACCTTCAAAGAAGAGACAGAGACAGACCTCTTTGGAGAGCAGGTTGTTTTGTGCGGAGGTCTAACTGCATTAATACAGGCAGGTTTTGAGACATTGGTTGAAGCTGGATACTCACCTGAAATGGCATACTTTGAATGCCTCCATGAGGTAAAATTAATCGTTGACCTTATTTATGAGGGCGGTATTTCTAATATGAGATATTCTATAAGCAATACAGCACAATATGGAGATTTAACAAGGGGACCGCGCATAATAACAGAAGAGACCAAAAAGGTAATGAAGGAAATATTAAAGGAGATACAGGATGGCATATTTGCAAGGGAATGGCTACTAGAATGCAAGGCCAATAAACCTGTGTTTAATGCCCTTACCCGTAAAGGAGAGGAGCATCCCATAGAGGAAGTTGGCTCTAAACTCAGGGCTATGATGCCATGGCTCAAAAAGGGGAAACTTGTAGATAAAACAAAGGCATAACATTTATAAATGATCAAATTTGCTCCAGAAGGTTATCCATTTATTATTATTTTTTTTGTCATTACTGTAATTGCCTTCATTTCTGGTGGGACATTAATGGCCCTTTTGCCCTCTGCTATAACCCTTTTCATGCTTTATTTCTTTCGTGACCCTGAAAGGACTATACCGGTTGGTGAAAATATCATTGTTTCACCAGCAGATGGAAAGGTAATTTTAATAAAAGAGGGGCTTAAAGATAGCCTTTCAGAATTTCCTGATTTATTAAAGGAAAATAGCCATGGATTCACCAAGATCAGCATCTTTATGTCACCATTAAATGTCCATGTAAACAGGTCTCCCTGCGATGGTGTAGTTGAATCGGTTGTTCGTAAACCTGGAAAATTCCTCTCAGCATTTAAACATGAGGCTTCATTGGAAAATGAACGTATTGCCATACTTTTAAACACAAGATTTGGCAAGGTTATCGTTTGTCAGGTTGCTGGTTCTGTGGCAAGGAGGGCTGTATGTAGGGTAAAACAGGGAGATATTCTCAAAAAAGGTGAAAGATTTGGGATCATAAAATTTAGTTCAAGGCTTGATGTATATCTGCCTGTAAATACAAAAATAAAAGTCAAGATTGGAGATAAGGTAAAGGCTGGAGAGACAGCAATTGGAGAGATAACATAAAAGCGGGGCCTTTACACCCCGCTTACTATTTTTTGTAATCAGCGCCTTGTCTTTGCAGTAGCCTCATTTGAATAAGAGGAGTCTCCAGCAGAATTATATGCCCTAACCCTATAATAATATCTTGTGTTTCTTGCAAGACCTGTATCATTGTACGTATTTATATTAGGACCAACAGTAGCGATCTGGCTGTATGAGCCAGTAGCAGTCCTTCTCTCTATCTTAAAGCCCAATTCACCTCCTGAGTTATCGGTCCATTTAATATTTATCTGGCTCCTTGATACAGCCGTTGCTGTCAGATTGCTGGGTGCTGCAGGCAATGTCAAGGCAGAGGCCTCATTTGAATAATCAGAATTTCCAGCAGAATTATATGCCCTCACGCGATAATAATATGTAGTTGATTCATTAAGCCCCGTATCACTATAAGATGTAATATTTGCACCTACAGTAGCGATTTCAATATATGAACCAGTAGATGTTCTTCTCTCTATTCTGAATCCTGTCTCATCTGTAGAATTATCAGTCCATGTAAGGTTTATCTGGGAGGTAGAGACTGCTGATGCATTAAGATTGCTCGGTGAAGCTGGTGGGTTTGAAGGTTCTCTGAGGTATAACAATGCATTATAGGCATTTACCCTTCCACCTGTTAAGATCTTTCCCATTAGAGATGGCTTAATGTCAACAGTGTTCAGGATTATATTCTTTACACTTATATATGCAAGATTTGGATTTTCAGCATTTATAAGCCCTGCAAGACCAGAGACATGGGGAGTTGCCATAGATGTACCGCTATTACTACCATAATTATTTGAGCCTGACCCAATGCCTATGCCAATATTGTCAATATAAACACCATCATACACAATACTATAATCTGTATATAATCTGAATCGGAACCTAAAATCAGATGTTCTTAAGGATGGCGGTATAGGATATGACATGAGTTTCCATGAAGAAATCGTCCCGGTTATAGAGCCAAGAGTTGTCCATGAAATGCCGTTGTCTGCAGATGCCTCTATGTATAAATAGTCATAATTGTTCTCAAGTCTTCCCCTTATCCAGAAGCCTACCCTTAAGTCCCCAGTCTGACCAGAGAGATTTATAGAGTTTGATACTATTGAGGCATTTGTATTATTTGCATAATTGGAGTAGGGACTATCTGACCATGAGTATAAGCCTCCTATTGTATAATTTTGCTCATTAGTTATTGACCATGGGGTTTGTGCTATCCAATTGCCTCCACCTAATTCCATATTATCAAAGAATATATCACCCGCATTAGGTGTATATCCACCACCTCCGGGAAGTGTGCTTAGAATATTTACTCCAGGAGCTGCTACATGAACAGAGTTTGATCCATAATTTGAAAAGGATGCAAGATTGTCATTATGATCTGTTGCAGCTACAGAGATAATATTTTCAAGGGCGTAGCTTGCTGGATAAAATGGTGTGGAATCATTATTAGAACCGCTGTTTCCTGCAGCAGCCACAAAGAGTATGTCATTATCCTTTAACAGACTTATAGCGTCATAAAGCGCCTGTGAATAGCCACCTCCTCCCCAGCTATTATTTGTAACCCTAATATTAATACCTCTCCTTTTCATATCAACCACATATTGAATGCATTCTATTGCATCAGACAGATATCCTGCACCCTTTGCATCAAGAAACTTTAGCGACATAATTTTAACACTATGATTTACACCAGCTACACCCTTGCCATTATCACCAACTGCACCAATTGTGCCAGCTACATGGGTGCCATGACCATTGTCATCCATTGGATAACCGCTTCCATTTATGGCATTTATGCCATGAATATCATCTATATAGCCATTACCGTCATTGTCAATCCCATCAAAGGTCTCAAAGGGGTTTATCCACATATTTGCTAATAAATCCTCATGGGTAAAATCAACGCCCGTATCAATTACACCTATGATTAAATTATTACTACCCCTCTGTATATCCCATGTCTCAGGGGCATCTATATCTGCATCAAATGTTCCACCAGTCTGACCAGTATTATTTAATCCCCAGAGTTGATTAAAAAGAGGGTCATTTGGGGTGTAGTGTATCTTATAAATATAATTAGGTTCTGCATATTCAACATTTGGATTGGATCTAAGCCTCTTTACAGCTTCTTTTACAGACATAGCAGGATCAAGAATATCTATTTGATAAGCATTAATTAACGGGAATCTTTTTTTAAGCCCTGCCTTTACACTAACCTTTCGTGCCTCTTCCTCAACACCCCTTTTTCTTGCATCTAATGTAGTCCATTTAGCAGAGACATGGGGCTTGAATTTAACTATCACCTCTCCCGGTACATATTCATTATTTTT
>CAZIMB010000030.1:0-19213 GCA_964540275.1 uncultured Nitrospirota bacterium
ATTTAGTCTAAATCCTTTTTTAGCAGGTGAGTGCAATGCACTCACCTGTTTTCTTATGCAAATACCTTGACGAGAATTTTCTATGTATGGAATTTATTTTATCATGTACCTTATTTAGTTACTGTCATAATTAATCTTATTAAGCAGCAATCAAATTAAATTTCTATTAGTAGGATAATAGGCAACTTCCTGTTTAGAATTCTATCCTGATACAAATTTAGGTATAATTATAACATAAGATAAAACCCTTTAATTGGAGGAAAAATGTTTCTTTACCTTATTCAACATGCAGAAGCAAAACCTGAAGATGAAGATCCCCTGAGAGGATTATCAGAGAGAGGCTTAAGGGATATAAAAAAAGTTGCATCTTTCATAGGTAAACTCAATCTTCAAGTTGATGAGATTTTCCACAGTGGCAAGCTTAGAGCAAAACAGACAGCAGAAGTACTTGCCGATACCTTGAAGGTTAAAGTTAGTGAGACAGATGGACTTGCACCCCTCGACAATCCAGAGATCTGGAAAGATAGGCTAAAAAAAACTGATGAATCTTTAATGCTTGTTGGACACCTTCCACATCTTGGTAATCTTGCTGCGATTCTTCTATGCGATAATAAAGAAAAAAACATCGTCTCCTTTAAAATGGCCTGTGTTCTTTGTCTTAAAAGAGAAAACAATAACTGGTCAATAAATTGGATGATCATGCCTGAAATCATCCCTGAAAGTTAAATATAAAAATCTCCTAATATGAAGATATTCATTACTGGTAATCCTGGTATAGGCAAGACAGTAGTTATAAAAAAAGTCGCTGATTTATTAAAAGATAAAATCATCGGATTCTGGACAGAGGAACAAAGGGATTCACAAACAGGCAAGAGGGTTGGTTTTAAAATTATAACAACAGATGGAAATATCTCAACCTTGGCAAGCAAAACTCTATACTCTCCCTTCAGAATAGGTTCTTATGGAGTAAATGTAAAGGAGTTTGAAGCTCTGGTTATCCCACTACTTGAGAAGGCAATAGAGCAAAGAGACAAAATCATAATAATTGATGAGATAGGCAAAATGGAACTTTTTTCAGAAAAATTCATTAAATTAGTTAAACAGATAATCTTTACTGATAATTTTAATGTTATTGCTTCAATTCCCTCAAAGGATGTTCATCCATTGGTCAGTTCAATAAGAAAATTAAAGGAAGGGAATTTAATAGAAATTACAACTGGAAACAGAGATGACATGCCAGCCTATATTTTTAAATTGTTTAATTTTGAAAAAAAAAAAGAGTTTATAAATAGTAAGCAAAAACTACCTCAATAGGGTAACAATAATGAGATAGGCAAGACAACATCAAAACGGGCAATCCACTTAGTAATATCAGTTTTGTGGAAAATATGGAAGAGTATATGGAAAAACTTTATAAGTTTGAGGGCTATTTTTAGGAATTTGTTAATGAAGGGGTTTTTTATGGCATTTAAGTCTGACTGGCTGATTTTTTCTTTTATAGTTATTATTTTATGGGGCATGTGGGGATTCTTTTCAAAGATTGCCTCTAATTATACAGCCTCCTCAAATATCTATCTTTTTGGGACAATTGGAGCATTATTAGTCTGGTTGTTTGCGATTTTTTTTCTCGGCTTCAAATTTGAAATAAAACCAATTGGTGTATTGTTTAGTATTTTAGCTGGTGCATTAGGTGGATCTGGAATTATCTTCTTTTACTACGCAATGAAAGGGGGCAAGGCATCAGTTGTAGTTGCAATAACAGCCCTTTATCCCCTTGTTACCTTGTTGCTATCTTATTTAATTTTGAGAGAACAATTAACACTTAAGCAAATTATCGGCATCTTTCTTGCCATAATAGCAGTAATTCTAATGTCTCTGTGATTTAATTAATATGGTTAACCTAAAGTTGTCAGATGATAGCATTTATGTAATGTTCACTTTATGATCACTATTTTTGCAACAAAAACAGCAATTAAAATGAAATAAGACATATATTTATTTTTACTAAAAATAATTAAAAATTACCTGCTCCTTTCCTTTGCAGGTTGGACCTTCACCCTTCTTCCCTTCATCACTATATCATCAACTGATCTTATCACTGTATCAGCAAGTTCTTCTGGTATCTCTACAAAAGTAAATTTTTCATACATATTTATCTTACCTATCTTGTTATAGGGTATATTTGCCTCAGATGCAATAGACCTAACTATATCAGAGACCTCTATTTTATCTTTTTTTCCTATTGTCATAAAAAGTCTCACACTCCCTGTCTTTTCTATTTTTTCTTGATAAGACCCTTTAAGTGGTTCTTCTTTTACCTCGCCATAGGCGATAAATAAGGCTGCAGCAGCAATATCTCCAAAACTAAATGTATCTGACAATTCCTTTATAAACTTGATATAACCTGAATGTTTATTACTAATAATTATATCTGATATCTCTTTAATTATATTTGCCTGTCTTGCCTTTACAACATCATCATGTGACGGTAGTCTTTTTCTGTCAATAATAGTCTGAGCAGTCTTTTCAATAATCCTTAAATGTCTGTACTCCCTTGGGGTAACAAATGTTATAGCTATGCCTGATCTGCCTGCCCTTCCTGTCCTACCTATCCTATGGACATAGCTATCAGGATTTTGTGGAATATTGTAATTTATCACATGTGTTACATCTTTTATATCAAGTCCACGTGCAGCAACATCCGTTGCAACGAGTACATCAATCATCCCGTTTTTAAATTTATTCATCACCTCATCCCTCCTCACTTGCGTAAAATCACCATGGAGGGCATTTGCATTATATCCCATTTGCTGGAGTTTTAAAGTAACCTCGTCAACCTCCCGTTTTGTATGGCAGAATATAATTGCGAGCTGAGGGTCTTCAACATCAAGAAGCCTTGAAAGTGCATTTATCTTATCTCCTTCTTTCACCTCATAGAAAACCTGCTTAATTTTAGATACAACAACATCCTTTGTGTTAACCCTTATCTTTTCAGGATTTTTCATGTATCTCTTTGCAATATTCATTATCAGCTGAGGCATGGTAGCAGAAAACAAAAGGGTTTGTCTGTCTGCTGGGGTATTCTTCAAAATTATTTCCATATCATCTATAAATCCCATATTTAACATCTCATCTGCTTCATCAAGAACAACTATCCTAATATCTGAAAGGGAAATTGTCTTTCTGTTCATATGGTCAATAATTCGTCCAGGAGTTCCAACTACAACATCAACCCCCTTTTCTAAGGATCTAATCTGGCTTTCTATTGATTTTCCTCCATATATAGGCAATACCTTTACTTTCTTATATATTCCGAGCCTGTTAATCTCCTGTGCTACCTGCACAGCCAATTCCCTCGTTGGTTCAAGTATTAGGGCAAATGGATTTTTGCCATTTTGACATCTTTCAACAATAGGAATGCCAAAGGCTGCTGTCTTTCCTGTTCCTGTTTGTGCTTGGCCAACTAAATCCTTTCCATTTAATATCATTGGTATTGATGAAACCTGAATAGGTGTAGGCTCTTCAAATCCTATCTCAGATATAGCCTTCATAGTCTCTTTGCTTAAGTAAAAATCTTCAAAGCTCATTTTTCTCTCTCCTTAAAAATAAATGTGTCAAAAAAAAATCCCTCAGGGTTTCTAAAAATCCTCTGAGGGATTATATGAAACTTTTTTTTATTATATTCATATATGTTAATTTGTGTCAAATTGAGGAAAAATTTGAAACAATTTCCTTCAGGGCATATCCTAAATAATTACTAATCCAGAATATGACCTTTATAAAGTCTGAGAACATATAAATTATCTTAATTAAATATTTAGTTAAGGTTAGTTATGTTATTAAAGAAAGAAATAAGAGTTACTCACATGATGATTCTATTATTTTACATGCTCCCTCTTCAGCAGGCTGGCTATAAGGCGATATAGAGGTATCTTGAGGCAAGAGCAGTTTGTTAAATTCATTTCCGTTGGTATCTTTCTGAGAATCAATTTTTATTTTTGCCTGATATTTTTTTTGGAGGGTTTTAGTTTGTTTTTTCAACCCTGTCTCTTGATTACTAAACAAAAATCTATTTATCTCATCCTTTCCTATTAGAATGATTCTTTGGTTCTTTTTGTTTACATAAAGTACAGGGACATGCTCAATTCCTAAATTTTTTAAGAAAACTGCATAGTCTTGAGCAAGTAAGGGAGTAACCTTTAATTTACTTGCTTCAATCTCTTTTTTTACTTCTTCACAAAAGGGACAGTTATTGCTATAGAATAATATTAGATCATCATTTGGTAAACTAAATGTCTCTCCGGTAGGCAGGATAAGATATAAAATAGCAAATACGCCTGCAAATGACATAAATCCAGCAATCACATCATATTCACCATACAAAAGCCTTAAGGCCCCTAATATCAGAAAAATCCCAAGAATAATCAGACACATGATGCATATAGTCTGAATCCAAAAGACCTGATAACCAGCGAAAAAGCCCTCAGATGCAAGAGATACGATAAGAACAAGATTTATATATTTCTCCAATCCTGTTTTATTTCGGTAAAGGGTAAAAAAAGTTAATGTCAATAAGGTAATCAGAGATGCAATCCCAATTAAAATAATTGATACTTCTCCAAACCTTGTCTGCTGATTAACTATCTTACACCCTTCAGTAGGGCAAATGCTCTTGTCATGATACTGAAAAATAAGCTCTACAACAAGAAAACATAGACTAATCAAAAGGATTGCAAAAAAAATGTTACCAATTATAATTTTATTAGGCCTCATTAAAACACCAACCTATTTTTTATTTTAACATAGGGTCATTAAAATTATAATTCTATTACCCTAACTTATTTTTTATTTGACAAAGGATTTATTTTTTTAATAAGATTTTATTTCTTAAATAAACGTCTACATTATGTATTTTCAAAATATTATATTAAAATTACATGATTTCTGGGCATCAAAGGGCTGTGTATTATTACAGCCCTATGACATTGAGGTTGGAGCTGGTACATTCCATCCTGCTACCTTTTTAAGGGTATTAGGTCCAGAACCATGGAATGTTGCCTATGTAGAACCTTCAAGAAGGCCTACTGATGGTAGATATGCTGAAAATCCAAATAGGTTGCAGCACTACTATCAATATCAGGTTATATTAAAACCTTCCCCAATAGAAAGTCAGGAACTTTATCTTGAAAGTCTTTCCTATCTTGGGATAGACCCATTAAAACATGATATTCGTTTTGTAGAAGATGACTGGGAATCCCCTACATTGGGAGCTTGGGGTCTTGGTTGGGAGGTATGGCTTGATGGAATGGAGATAACGCAATTTACTTATTTTCAACAGGTTGGCGGTATTGACCTTAAACCTGTCTCTTTAGAAATAACATATGGACTTGAAAGGATCGCAATGTATCTTCAGGATGTAGACAATCTGTTTGAGATAGAATGGTGTAAGGGTATAAAATATGCCGAACTCCATAAGCAGGGGGAGATAGAGTTTTCAAAGTTTAATTTTGATTATGCTGACACAGATTTACTTATAAAACAATTTGATTCATATGAGATGGAATCAAAAAGGCTTAATGAGTTAGGGCTTGTTCTGCCTTCTTATGAATACTGCCTAAAATGCTCACATACATTTAATCTACTTGATGCAAGAGGTGTCCTCTCTGTTACTGAACGAACAGGTTATATTGCAAGGGTAAGGGCGCTTGCAAAATTATGTGCTGAGGCTTTTCTAAAGCAAAGGGAACAAATGGGCTTCCCACTTTTAACTATGAATTCAAACGAAGAAAAACTTAAGGTTTAGCAACATAAATTATATTGATTATGAATAATATAGACCAGACTAATGATATATATAAAAAACTATTATTAGAAATAGGTACAGAGGAAATACCTGCAAGATTTCTCCCTGATGCATTACTCAGACTAAAAGAAAATTCAGAGGCCTTATTTAATGAATATAGGCTACAATTTGACTCTATTAAAACCTATGCAACCCCAAGAAGGATTGCCCTACTTGCTGATATCAATCCTACTCAGGAGGCTACGGAAGTTGAGATATGGGGTCCTCCCCTAAATGTTGCCTTTGACAAGGACGGAAAGCCAACAACTGCTGCAAAAGCCTTTGCAAAAACACACAATATTAATATTGAAGACCTGATAAAAAAAGAAAAAGGTAAGGGAGTTTACTTAGTAGCAAAGATAAAAAGAGAATCCAAAAAAACAGCAGAAATCCTTCCAGAATTATTACAAAGATTGATATTATCAATTAATTTCCCAAAGGAAATGAGATGGGGCAATAGCAATCTAAGGTTTGTGAGACCTATTCATTGGTTTTTAGCATTATATGACAATAAAAAAGTTGATTTTGAGATAGATGGAATTAAAAGCAATAATATGACCAGAGGTCACAGATACCTATCTCCAGCCTTTTTTGAAATAAAGGACATCAGGACATATATAAATCTCTTAAGGAATAATTTCGTAATACTTGACCCAGAAGAAAGAAAAAAAATGATACTTGAAGGTTCAAGAAGGCTTGCCTCTTCAATAAATGCCTTAATGATAGAAGACGAAGAACTTCTTGAACATGTTACATATCTAGTAGAATATCCAAATCCTGTATTAGGAAAATTTCCAGAGGAATATCTCTCACTACCAGAGGAATTGCTAATAACAGTGATGAAGGATCACCAAAAGTATTTTGGATTAAAAAGGGATAATGGAAATCTGATAAATTATTTTATTATTATAAGCAATACAAGACAGGAAAACGCAGATACTGTAAAAGCTGGGGCTGAAAAGGTTATCAAGGCGAGATTTGAGGATGCGAGATTTTATTTTGAAGAAGATCGAAAAACTGATCCTATGGAGAGATTAGAAAAATTAAAAAGGGTAATTTATCATGATAAGTTAGGCAGCCTCTATGATAAATCAATAAGAATCTGCAATATAGCAAATTATATTGCAGATCAATGTCTTCCTTATAAAAAAGGGGATATCCGTACTGCAGCCTTACTATCAAAAACAGATCTGATTTCAGGTGTTGTGAGAGAATTTCCAGAACTGCAAGGGATTATGGGTAGCTATTATGCCCGGCATTTTGGTTATAATGAAGAGGTATCCCTTGCCCTTTCTGAACAGTATCTACCAAGACATTCAGGTGATAGGCTACCTAAAAGTGATATTGGAGCAATAATCAGTCTATCAGATAAACTGGACAACATAGCCTCATTCTTTATGCTCGGACTTGTCCCAACAGGTAACGAAGACCCCTTTGCATTAAGGAGACAAGCTATCGGGATAATTTCTATCTTGATTGAAAAAAAATATCCATTAAAAATAGATGAACTTTTTGATATTTCCTTAAATTTACTAAATATAAAAAATGAACAATTAAAAAATGATATTATGACATTTTTTGAACAAAGGATCGAACCCTTCCTTCTATCACAGGGCTATACTGCAGACTGTATTTCTGCGGTTATCTCTTATGTAAGACATGACAACTTTTATACAATTAAGGATAGGGTTGATGCCTTGCAAAGATTTAAGGAAGAAATAAATTATAATGAATTTTTACTCGCTATTAAGAGAATAAACAATATATCACCTAAGAATGATATAAAAAGAGTTGTAAATCCCGATCTCTTTGACCATGAAGAGGAAAAGATACTTTATGAAAAGGTACAATCTGCCTCACAGGAAATAAAGCCATTAATAGATAACAACAAATATTTTGATGCTATAAAGGTCATGATGACCCTTAAAGATACCATTAATAAATTCTTTGATAAAGTACTTGTAATGGATAAAAGGGAAGAAATAAAACAGAATCGGCTTGCTTTGATTAAATCTGTTAAGACATTAGCCCTAAGGATAGCAGATTTTTCAAAACTAAGTGAAAAATAATCGTTAATCTATAATTTATACATACCTTATCTTAGTATCTTCACCTTTTACAATAACTCCTATCTTATAAGAGTCAAATCCATTATCTTTAAGTGTTTGTAATGTTTCGTCAACATCATTTTTATCTATCACCATTATGTATCCTATGCCCATATTAAATGTCCTTCTCATATCATCTTCAGGTACATTGCCGAGCATTTGAATCTTATTAAATATAGGTGGTACCTTCCATGAATCTTTATATATTAAAGCAGACAATCCTTCTCTTATTATCCTTGGCAGATTTCCGGTAATACCACCACCTGTAATATGTGCCATACCTTTAATGTTAATTTTTTTACTTAATACATTAAAGGCATTCACATAAATCCTTGTAGGTCTAAGAAGTTCCTCCCCAATCGTATTATTAATTTCAGGTAAATAGGTATCAACTTTAAATTTTTCTATATCAAAAAAGACCTTCCTTGCAAGGGAATAACCATTACTGTGCAATCCTGTTGAGGCAATACCTATTAAAATATCTCCCTCTACTATGTTTGAACCATCTATAATATTATCCCTTTCAACAACACCAACTGCAAACCCTGCTACATCATATTCGCCTTCCTTATAAAATCCTGGCATTTCTGCTGTCTCGCCACCAATAAGAGAGCATCCTGCCTCAAGACATCCTTGGGCAATACCCTTGACTACATCACTATGTTTATCGACTTCTAATTTACCTGTAGCGAAATAATCAAGAAAAAATAGCGGTTCTGCGCCTAAGGTTAAGATATCATTTACGCACATTGCTACTAGGTCTATTCCAATTGTGTCATGCCTATTCATCATAAAGGCTATTTTAAGCTTTGTTCCTACACCGTCTGTTCCACTTACAAGGATAGGTTCTTTATATCTCTTTATATCTAACCTAAAAAGTGCACCAAATGACCCAATATCAGTCATTACCTCCCTTCGGAAGGTCTTTCTAACAATAGGAGATATAATATTTACAAATCTCTCACCCTCGTCAATATCGACCCCTGCCTTTTTATATGTAAGTTCTTCCCTTTCCATGTTTTTATATAATCTTCATGCTTATATCTACTGCCCTTGCGGAATGGGTTAGGGAGCCAATAGAAATAATGTCCACACCTGTTTCAGCTATACTGACAACATTGTCAAGAGTGACATTGCCTGATGCCTCAATCAATACCTTACCTTTTGCAATCCTCACAGCCTCACGAATGTCCTCCAAGGACATATTATCAAGCATTATCACATCAGCCCCTGACTCCAGTGCCTCATTGAATTCCAATAAATTCTTTACCTCCACCTCTACCTTTAGTAAATGATGGGATCTTTTTGCTAATTCTACAGCCTTCTTGATAGAGCCGACTATTTTTATATGATTATCCTTTATTAGGATTCCGTCATCAAGACCAAACCTATGGTTTATGCCACCACCTATTTTAACTCCATATTTTTCCATAAATCTCATACCAGGGGTAGTCTTTCTGGTATCGGCAATTTTTACAGGTAATTCTTTAACTTTATTTATATAACTATTTGTTAAACTTGCTATTCCAGAAATCCTTTGAAGTATATTTAAGGCAATCCTTTCAGCAGCAAGAATCTCCCTTGCCCTGCCAGAGACCTCAGCAATAATATCCCCACTTTCCAAAAGGGCACCTTCTTCATGAAATACATTTATTTTTATCTCACCATCTATTGTATTAAAAACCCCTTTGACAAAGGGCATACCAGCAAGGATAAACCTTTCCTTTGCTATTATATGTGCCTTAACCTTTAAATCTTCAGGAATCGTTAGGATTGATGTGATATCTCCATTACCAATATCTTCTAAAATCGCAAGATTAATAATATTATTTATCAATAAGTTTTGCATCAAATTTAAACAAATACATTAAAAATAAACCATCTATTTTCTATCTCCTCTTGAATAAGGAGAGTAGTCCTAAAACACCCCCAAAAACAGCTCCAAATGCAATTGCAGATCGCCAATCAATCAATGTGGTAACATTTCCATTGATGTTTTTCCCTATCATTAATATTGACGCACTATTATTAGAATTTATATCCTTTGCTGCTATAACTCCAACAGCACTCTTGTTTACTTGACTATTTTCAGCTGATAAGGCAACGGGGACAAATGAGAAATTAACACCTGTCTCAGAACCTGCTACCATAACGCCAATACTCTGATTAAGGGAAACATTTCCACCTCTCATTAATACAGCGGCACCCTGGGTTACCTCAACTCTATCTCCATCTATGCTTAATGCCCCTACCTGTTGTAGCTCTATATGCCCACCTTCAACACTTCTTACTGTGCTCTGCCTGATATTAAGAAATTCTGCCTCAACCATATCAAGATTTTTATCTTCAACCTCTACTTTCTCCTTTACCATATTTTCCTCCTTTAAACATTTTGACTACTTAAGATAGTCATAAATAAACGGATATTATCTTCAACCTTCTCTTTTTTCTGAACAAGCTCATCAAACCTTTTCTTTTCCTTGGCTACTATCTCTCTCGGGGCATTTCTTAAAAAATCTTCATTCATAAGTTTTTTGTTTAGAAAGGTTATAGACTCATTAATCTTACCAAGCTCTTTATTTAGCCTTTTGATCTCCTGATTTATATCAAGAAGGTCCTCTATTTGGACATATATCTCAAAATCCGTTGAAACATATATAGCAGATCCTTTAGGTCGCTTAATTTCCTTACCTATATTTATTTCCTTGCATCTTGTAAGTTTAGCAATAGATGTATGATTCTCCTTTAAAATATCCGTCACCTCATCAAAAAATGTCTTTATATCCGCCTTTATCTCCACAGATGGAGAAATATTTAACTCCCCTCTTATACTTCTTATGCCTTTAACAACATCAAGTATATAATTTGCTTTCCTTTCAGACTCAAAATCCCTTTGAAGATCAACAGGATAAGAAGAAATCATTATACTTCCTTGGTTCTTAAAGACATGGCTCCAAATCTCCTCTGTCACAAAGGGCATAAATGGATGAAGGAGTTTTAAGATATTCTTAAGAACAAAATAAAGACAATTTATAACAGCCTTTTTCTCTTTTTCCTCTCCATTGTATAAAATTGATTTTGAGATTTCTATATACCAATCACAAAACTCATGCCACACAAATTGATAAATACTGCTTGCTGCATCATTAAATCTATAATTAAAGAGATTTTTATTTACCTCTTCAACAGCAAATGCCAATCTACTCATTATCCATTTGGAGGGTAAATCTAATTCTTCAACATCGTCAGAAGGCTCATAACCCTGGGGTCCTGCACTCACAATAAATCTTGTGGCATTCCATAGTTTGTTTATAAAATGCCTATAACCTTCAACCCTGTCCTCAGAAAATCTCACATCCCTTCCCTGTGCAGCAAATGCAGCAAGGGTAAATCTAAATGCATCAGTGCCATATTTTTCTATCATTAACAGTGGATCCACCACATTGCCCTTAGATTTACTCATCTTTTGCCCCTTTATATCCCTTACAAGGGCATGTATATAAACATCTCTAAAAGGAATATCCCCCATACACTTTAATCCCATCATTATCATGCGAGCTACCCAGAAAAAAAGTATATCGAAACCAGTAACAAGCACATTGGTTGGATAAAATGTCCTTAGATCATCGGTTTCATCAGGCCATCCAAGGGTGGAGAAGGGCCACAGGGCAGATGAAAACCATGTATCAAGGACATCGGGGTCACGGATTATATTTTTACTTTTGCATTTGGGGCATTCTGTTAAGTCATCTCTACTACAAATAGGTGTTATATCCTTTGGTATTCTCATCATTTTTGTGTTTTTGATAATCTCCTCATGACCTATTCCCAATCTTCTAAGCTCAGAGTATGTTCCACCTATCACATTCTTTGCTTCTTTTGTATCTAAGGGCTTAAAGAATATATGTTCTATTAGATCTCCTTGATACAATATTTCATCCTTGTTCTCTGTATATTCTACTTTTCTCTGCCCCTCTGAAATCCTGCAATCAGGACAATACCATGCAGGAATCTGGTGTCCCCACCAAATCTGACGGGATATACACCAGTCTCTTATATCTTTCATCCATGCAAAGTAGTTATTCTCCCAAGATTCAGGTATAAGTCTTATATCCCTATCTTGAACAACCTTTACTGCCTTAGATGCAAGTGGTTTTATATTGACATACCATTGGACAGTAAGCATAGGTTCTATGATCGTCTTACATCTATAACAATGCCCAACAGAATGGACATGTCTTTTCTCACCCTCAAAAAGGTCAAGCTCCTTTAAGTCTTTGATTACAGCCTTCCTACATTCATACCTATCAAGACCAAAATATTTATCACCAGCCTCTCGGGACATTATACCTTCTTCTGTCATTACACTAATAAATGGTAGATTATGGACCCTTCCCAACGCCTCATCATTAAAGTCATGGGCTGGAGTCACCTTTACTGCACCTGTGCCAAATAGGGAATCAACTGATGAATCAGCTATTATAGGGATCTTTCTTCCAGTAAGAGGTAAATCAATAAATTTTCCAATATATTGTATATATCTATTATCTTCAGGATTTACTGCTACTGCAGTGTCTCCAAGCATGGTTTCTGGCCTTGTTGTAGCGACGGTTATATAGTCTGCTTCTTTATCAGAGCTTAAAGGGTATCTAATAAAATATAATTTCCCCTCAATCTCTTCATATTCAACCTCTAAATCAGACAATGCTGTCAGACATCTTGGACACCAATTTATCAATCTATGATCCCTATATATCAGCCCTTCCTCAAAAAGCCTTATAAAAACCTCTCTAACAGCCCTTGACAGACCTTCATCAAGGGTGAACCTCTGTCTTGTCCAATCACATGAGGCCCCCATTTTCTTTAGTTGATGTATTATCCTTTCACCATATTCAGACTTCCATTTCCATACCTCTTGAATAAATGCATCTCTGCCAAGTTTATGCCTGTCTAAGCCTTTTTTTGAAAGCTCCCTTTCTACCACATTTTGTGTAGCTATTCCTGCATGATCAGTTCCTGGGAGCCATAATACCTTAAATCCCGACATCCTTTTCCATCTTGTTAGGATATCCTGTATAGTAATATTAAGGGCATGTCCCATATGAAGAGAGCCTGTGACATTAGGTGGAGGCATCACAATACAGAAGGATTCTCGTGGGGCATTTAGGTTTGGCTTAAAAAATCCATTATCTTCCCAGAATTTATACCACTTGTCTTCTATATACTTTGGTTCATAATTTTTCTTGAATTCATTCATAGTTAATGTCTTTATTTTATCTCTGATATAAGCTTATTAATCTCCCTTGTTATTATATCAGTAACTATTACAGGAAATAACTTCTTTATTTCAGAATTAATTGTCTCCTGAATAAAGTTATGAAGATTTTTTATAAGCTCTTCAGTTACATTCTTGATAATCTCCTGGGAGGCATTAATTATTAGCTTTTCAACAGAATCTTTAATGTAAGAATGTATTGTATTAACTATATCCTCTTTATTTATTATTTCTGTTAGTTTTTCATCAATGCTATTTTTAAGGATTCTATAAAGTTCCTCTTTTGAGAATAACTCAGTAAATTCAAGATTTTTTATATGATATTTCTCTTTTATAGGACTTTCTACTATCTCTTCAATTACCTGTTTTGTCATTGCTGCCTCTATCTCCTCATCTCCTATATCCGATTCATCAACCTTTTCCTCACTAACAACAGGTATATCATCATCCCATTTTAATTCTGATTCAGAGGGTTGCGCAAATATTTCTGTTGCTTGCATATCTGTATTTTTTTCTGAATCCTCATTTAATGATACAGGTTTAATAATTTTTTTTATCTTGCCTATCAACTCGGATGATTCAAAGGGCTTAATAATAAAGTCATCAATACCTATTGATTTAGCATAATGTTCATCAAAGGGTTCAAATGCACCAACAAGAAGCATAAAAGGAATATGTCTTAGGTCTGGAGATTTTTTAATCTTCTCACAGAGTTGAAGTCCATTAATTAATGGCATTTCAATATCTGCAAGAATAATATCAGGTGAATAATTTTTTAGCATTTCAAGGGCTTGTTCTCCATCGCTAACGGATTTTACCTCAAAGCCCTCTGAGACAAGCATAAGCTCGACCAATTTTTGTATTGTTATGCTATCATCTGCTAATAAAAGTTTATATTGCATAATATTATTAATTCTCGTAAAAAGAAAGGGATTTTTAAACCTTAAATTTTATTCTTACAATCTTAATTTGTCAAGATTTTTTCTTGCTCCTGTAATCCTCTATTGCCTTTCTAAGAGCATCTGCACCAAGATTGGAACAATGCATCTTCTGTGGAGGAAGCCCTCCAAGTTCCTGTGCTACAGCATCCTTTGATATGCTTAAGGCCTCATCAATTGTCTTACCTTTTATCATCTCAGTCAACATGCTACTGACAGCTATTGCAGCTCCGCATCCAAAGGTCCTAAATTTAGCATCTACAATTACATCATTCTCTACCTTTATAAATAACTGCATAGCATCACCACAAGTGGGATTTCCCTCCATACCTACCCCGTCAGCGTTTTCAATCTCACCAACATTCCTTGGATTCATAAAGTGATCCATTACCTTTTGTGAATACATTTTTTACCTCCTAAATTTATCCTGTATAACACTTTTCACCTTCCTCGCCCCTTCCCCATCCCTTTGCAAATGGTGACATTTCCCTCAGCCTCATAACTATCTGGGGAAACTCCTGTAAGAAATAATCCACATCATCTTCAGAATTATCTTTCCCTAAACTAAAAACAATTGAACCCTGAGCAAGGGCTGGAGAAATACCGAGGGATAACAATACTGGAGAAGACTTCAATGCCCTTGAAGAACAGGCAGAACCACTTGCTGCATAAATACCCTTCATAGCTAACATGAGCAACATAGCCTCTCCTTCAATAAATTCAACAACAAAACTTGCATGATGAGGTAACCTATTGTCAGGATGACCTGTCAAATATACATTCGGAATCTTTAAGACCTCTTTAATTATTCTATCCCTTAATTTTTTAGTATGTTCTATCCTATGAGATAGTTCATTTTTTGCAATTTCAGCAGCCTTTCCCATACCAACTATAGCAGGCACATTTTCTGTGCCAGCCCTTCTGCCGCCTTCCTGAATACCTCCATATATAAGAGGCACTATTCTTATGCCTTCCTTAACATAAAGGGCTCCAGCCCCTTTTGGTCCATAAAATTGGTGTGCCGCCATACTGTAAAGATCTACCCCTAAATCCTTTATATCAACAGATATATTCCCAGTAGTTGCAACACCATCAGCATGGAATATTATATTGTGTTCCTTTGCAATAGCAGATAGCTCCTTAATTGGCTCAATAGTTCCTATTTCACTACTTGCATGGGTAATAGAGATAAGTATAGTCTCCTTTGTAATAGACTTCTTTAATGTATCAGGATCAACTAATCCGTATTTATCTACTGGCAGGTATGTAACTACAAAACCGCTTTTTTCAAGAACCCTTGCTGAATTAAGAATAGAATGGTGTTCTACCTTTGAAACAATTATATGTTTGCCCTGATTCTGCCTTGCTAATGCAATACCTCTTATGGCAAGATTATTTGACTCAGCACCACTTGATGTAAATATTATTGTTGAAGGCTTTACATTAATTAGTGACGCTACCTGCTCCCTTGCCTTTTCAATGGCATTCCTTGCATTTATCCCAAGGTCATAAACACTTAAGGGATTACCAAACTCCTCTTTAAAATAGGGCATCATTGACTCTAATACCTCAGGTAGAATTGGGGTTGTTGCTACATGGTCAAAATAACATTTTCTCATGTCTACCTCTCAAAAATTGGTTACTTTCTTAATCTCCAACAGTTTTTCTTACATAAAATTTATAATAATCATCATCCTCATCAAGACCAATAAACTCATTGCCTGTTTTTTCGCACCACTGGGGAATATCCTCGAGCGCTCCGTCATAATCAGTAAGTATTTCCAATATCTGGCCCTTTTCAAGCATCTTCATCATCTCATCGAGTTTCAGAAGATGCATAGGGCACATCATATAAACAATGTCAGCTGTGAAATCAGCTTTTACATCATGTACAAACTTCATAAAATTTTATATAGCGATGGTATAAAGGAGATAAAAGTTTCTTTATCTCGCTAATATCTTCAACTCTATTTTATCCTTACCCCAGATTTATAAAAATCTCCTCTTATCAAATCCATAAGTGTTATCGTCTTAAGAAAGGCATCAATCTGCTCCCCTAAAGCCTTCCATAATAAATGGGTTACACAACTATCAATCCTTATACATCCTTCTGAAGGGTCAAGACAAGAGGTTATAGCAACAGGTCCTTCAAGGGCATTTAGTATTAATGATATAGTTATCTCATCAGGGGATTTTTTTAATAGATAGCCTCCTCCTGGTCCTTTCTTGCTGATGATTAAATCTGCCCTTCTCAATGTATTTAGTATTTGTTCAAGATAGGCAATAGAGACATCCTGTCTATCGGATATCTCCTTAATAGTTAATGGCTTATCTGGATAACCCTTTGCTATCTCATACATTGCCCTGACCCCATATTGCCCTTTTGTAGACAATCTAAGCATGATTAATACTATAAAACCTTACTATTTTTGTCAAGTATTTTTATATTGCTTTTTCTGCGTCTTTACACTCAGAAAACATCAACAAGTGTTGCCCCTTAGTACTTCTAACCTGCAGTTTATGGTCTCAACTTTTAGTAGGGATTGGACTACATTGTGCGGAAGACTGGAAGGCTGAAAGTGCGGAAGGCTCCCTAACTGATATTTTTTTATATGTTATAATTATCTATGACCTTTTATTTAAAGGGTTTTAAAATGCCCAGGATATGCCTTAGTTTTAAGCTTATTTTGGGATGTTCTATTACCCTAATTGCTGCCCTAACAGCCTCTTTTTATATCATTGCAAAAAAACAGGAGAAGTTGATCATATCCCAGATAGAAAATGAGGCAAGGACTGTATTTCAACAATTAATAATCACAAGGAAATGGATAGCAGACCACAATGGTATATTCGTTGAACAATTGCCATGGACTAAACCTAATCCCTACCTTAAGAATTCTGAACTTATTGATAAACAAGGAAAAAAATATCTTAAGAGAAATCCAGCAATGGTTACAAGAGAGTTATCAGAATATGCCAAAAAACACGGACTTTACTGGTTTCATATTACAAGCCTGAATCTACTAAATCCAGAAAATGCACCAGATCAATTCGAAAGAAATGCCCTACATCAATTCGAGAATTCAAATATAAAAGAGGTAATATCTGTTGAAACTATTGGTAATTCTAAATATCTAAGATATATTTCTCCGCTTTATGTTGAGGATGAATGTATTAAATGTCATATCAATCAAGGTTATAAAGTAGGAGATATAAGGGGCGCTATAAGTATAACAATACCAATGGATAAGACATATAATATGATTTCTTTAAATAGAAAAAGCATGTTTCTCGCTGGATTTATTACCCTATTGTCTCTTATTTTTGCCTTGTACTTCTTGATTAAAACAGTTATTCTAAATCCTATGAACAAATTAATGTCATCTATAAAGGCCTTTTCCTCTGGTGAATATTATCCAAAAAATATGTTAAAGACTAACGATGAGTTTGAAGATCTCTGCAAATCTTTCTCCGAGATGGGAGATAAACTTACTGAATATCATTCATCTCTTAAAAATAAGATAAAAGAGGCCACATTGGAGTTGGAAGAAACAAATAAAAAGCTCATGCAGGCAAATAATATTTTGAATGAGATGAATAGGAGAAAATCTGATTTTATCGCCAGCGCTTCACATGAATTGAGAACCCCACTTACATCAATTAAAGGAGCTATGGATTATATAGCGGTAAGATTGAATTCTTTAAGCTATAATGATGAAAATAAAAAATCAGAGATTAATGACCTGTTAGCATTTTTTGAAATCATTAAAAATAACTCTGATAGGTTGATAAGAATGGTTAATGATATGCTTGATATTGAACGGATAGAGTCAGGAGCATCAGATATGCTCTTTTCAAATGTTGATCTTTCTAAAATTATATCTGAAGAGGTTTCTAATTTTCTTGTAGATTGTGAAGAAAGGGGAATTAAACTAAAAAAGGAATTAGAAAACAGCCTTTTTGTTAATGCCGATGAGGATAGGATAAGACAGGTAATTATTAATCTTTTATCCAATGCAATAAAATTCAGTCCTGACAATTCAGAGATCAAAATAAGAACTTATAGGGATCAAAAAAATCCAGAATATTCAGTAGTAGAGGTATGTGATAAAGGCGTAGGAGTCCCATTTGAGGATCAAGAAAGAATATTTGAGAAATTTTATAAAAGAGGTGGCAGAACTGGCACAGGGTTAGGTCTTGCTATATGTAAAAGCATTATAGAAGCTCATAAGGGCATAATTGGAGTCATCTCCGATGGGAAAAATGGTAGTTGCTTTTATTTCAAATTGCCCTGTTTGATAAATTAATTAAGATCTACAAAATCTGACTTTTAACCTTATATGGACAACAGAATATTGATAATTGATGATGACCTTGATATCCTAAAGGTCCTGAAGGCAAATCTTGAGCTGAATAATTTTAGTGTTGTCACAGCTTCATCATGGACAGAAGGGCAGAAATTACTAACGAACAACAATATAGATCTATTGATCCTGGATCTAATGCTTCCCGATGGAGACGGCATTGAAATATGCAGGACATTAAGGAAATCCAAGCCAGCCCTTCCAATTATAATGCTTACAGCAAAGGATAAAATATCAGATAAAGTTATAGGGCTCGAAAGTGGTGCCGATGACTATATAGTAAAACCTTTTGAGACACTGGAATTAATTGCAAGAATTAAGGCATGTTTAAGAAGGGCTAAACCCTTGGAGGAATGTCTTGAAATAAAGGAACTTACTATTGATTATAAAAAGAGGATTGTAAAATTAAGAAATAAAGAGATTATTCTGACACCGAAAGAATATGATATATTATGCCTTTTAGTCTCAAGAAAAGGTTCTGTAGTAACAAGGGAAGAGATTAAAAAAGCTATATGGAAGGAGTCAAAGTTATATTCATGGAGCAGGGTTATAGATGTGCATATTCAACATTTAAGACAAAAGATAGAAAAAGATCCTTCAAATCCAGAATATATTATTACTGTTCCTGGTATGGGATATAGATTTATTGATTAATTTTCTTAAAATGGTATAATTCCATCCTTACA
>CAZIMB010000031.1:0-19160 GCA_964540275.1 uncultured Nitrospirota bacterium
TCTGCTGAATAAGGGAGATTCATTGAGTTTAATAGCGCTCTTATTTTGTTTGGGGAATAGCTTTGTAAAACAAGATTGCTAATAAAGCTTTCAAAGGATTCATCTGCTTTTTGCCATTCTGAAGGCAAAATAGCAGGACGAAACTCCCCTTTTCTATCTCTCGGCACAGAAAGATCAAGATTGCCAAATAAACAGGCCAGCTTCCTGTCACAATAACCATTAGCCTTGTTTTCTATGTTGTTTTTTTTTAAATGCATTTGCCGCTCCTTCTACATTAAGGCGTTTAATAGTATTGCTGGTATTCACCTATGCCATCCCTTGTGTTAATCTGAGACATCTGCTCTAAAATGCCTTCTAATCCCGTCTCTTTCATCTTTTGCATATCCTCCTGTTTAATAGTTTTGTCCTTCTTTTTGGTATGCCCTTGTGGTCATTTCCTGCCTTTTTCCCCATGTTAAAATAATAATGCTTTCTAATTCACAGACACAACTTTAAATTATACTACCGCAGGCAAAGTATGGAAAATCTATCGTATGCGGGCAGATGTTGAAATATGATTATGGAACTAAAGAATGATTTTGGTGCTGATAGTTTTAATATGCAGAGCTTCAGTGCTACTGAGGCAGTAATGAATTTTGTAATGATAGCCTATAATCTGATGAGTCTATTTAGGCAAGTGGTAGTATGCAGCAAGGTTCAGCCGACTATGAAAACAATGCCTTATAATATTTTCGGTGCTGATGGTTGAGTGATAAAAGAGGGCAATATTTGGGATAAAAAAGGCCAGAAAATTAATTTTCTGGCCTTTTTGGAGACTTCACACTTGCCCTAAAGCAGTGGTACTATTATAAGAGCCACAATATTGACAACCTTAATCATTGGGTTTATTGCAGGTCCTGCTGTATCTTTATAGGGGTCACCTACAGTGTCACCAGTTACAGATGCCTTATGACCATCGCTCCCCTTCTTATGCAATACCCCCTTGTCGTCTACAACACCGTCTTCAAAGGATTTTTTTGCATTATCCCATGCGCCGCCACCGCTTGTCATTGCAATAGCCTGAAAGAGTCCTGTAATAATGCTTCCAATGAGAACTCCGCCGAGGGCCTCTCTTCCAAGGATGAGTCCTACTGCAATAGGTGCTACAACTGGTATAAGCGCAGGTATCATCATTTCCTTGATAGCAGCCTTTGTAACAATATCAACACATTTGCCATATTCGGGCTTCCCAGTTCCTTCCATAATTCCCTTTATCTCTCGGAACTGTCTTCTCACCTCTGTAACAACTCCTCCTGCAGCCTTTCCAACCGCCTCCATAAGAAGTGCCCCAAAGTAGTACGGAAGTAGTCCACCTATAAATAGACCAGCCAGAACCAACGGATTTGAAATATCAAAGGCTAAAGCCTCTTCAAAGGACCTTGAATATTCTGCAAAAAGAACAAGAGCTGCAAGTCCTGCGGATCCAATAGCGTATCCTTTAGTGACAGCCTTAGTTGTGTTGCCAACTGCATCTAATGGATCAGTAACCTCACGGATCTCCTTTGGAAGCTCTGCCATTTCAGCAATACCACCTGCATTATCTGTAATCGGACCATAAGAGTCAATAGCCACAACAATTCCTGTCATTGAAAGCATCGAAACCGCTGAAAGGGCAATTGCAAAAAGACCACCTGCTGGGTTGCCTGCAAAGCCGCCACCAAGGGCGTAAGCGCCGAGGATTGCTCCTACTATTACAAGGACAGGTGCGCCTGTTGACTTCATACTGACTGCAAGGCCAGCGATAACATTTGTGCCGTGACCCGTAAGGCTTGCCTTTGCAATCTGCTTAACAGGAGGATACTCCTTAGCAGTAAAATACTCTGTTATCATAACTATAAGGCCTGTGAGGGCAAGACCAATCAGGGCTGTCAAAAATACGCTACCAGCAGTGAATATCCCTGCGTCAGTTCCCGTAAGACCTGCTATAAACTGCTGTGATACAAAGTAAAATGCGATGGCAGCGAGGATTCCAGATACAGCAAGCCCTTTATAAAGAGCGCCCATTATATACTGCTTTTTACCGAGCTTAACAAAGAATGTACCGATAATAGAAGCTATAATTGATACGCCACCCAGTAGCAATGGGAATTCTATCCATTTACTATCATAACCAAAGACTGTAGCTGCCAGAAGCATAGCAGCAACAAGGGTAACAACATAGGTCTCATAAAGGTCTGCTGCCATTCCTGCGCAGTCCCCAACATTATCGCCAACATTATCAGCAATTACCGCAGGATTTCTGGGGTCGTCCTCTGGAATACCAGCCTCTACCTTTCCTACGAGGTCAGCTCCAACATCTGCTGCCTTTGTATATATACCACCTGCAATACGAGCAAAGACACTCATTAGAGAGCCTCCAAATCCAAGACCAACAAGGGCATGAAATGCCTTTTTTGCATCAGGCTCAGCAGAAACAACAATCATATAGAAACCCGCGATGCTTAACAAGGCTAATCCGACAACCATCAAACCTGTAACAGATCCACCTTTGAATGCAACACTTAATGCGGTATTAAGCCCCTTGCTTGCAGCTTGTGCAGTGCGCACATTGGCTCTGACTGTAACCATCATGCCAATATAACCTGCAAGGGCTGAGCCTACAGCGCCGATAACAAATCCTATGGCTGTCCATGTGCCAAGGAAAAATAGCAAGACAAAGATTACTATACCTACCATAGCAACCGTCTTATACTCACGGGCAAGAAAGGCTGTTGCACCTTCCTTAACAGCATTTGAAATATATTGCATTCTTTCGGTGCCAGCATCCTGTTTGTTTACCCATGCAGCAGTATAAAGGGCGTATACAACGCCTATAAATCCGCATGCTAGGGCAAATAAAATAAGTGTACTCATCCTTTTCCTCCTTAATCTTTTCTTAAATCTTAAATATTAAACGTTAATTAGTAAAAATTAGTAAAAAATATTTATAACAACTTATTTCTATTTTTCATCCCCCCTTTTTATGCCAATCTTTCATCAGATTTAAGAGCATCTACGTTTTTAGAAAATGACCTTCTTAACCCTCTCTCTTTGAATATCTTGCAAATACCATTGCTGTTGTTCTGTACACCATATGAGCCATTTTAGAAAATGGGGCGTATGCAAAAAGGAAAAAGACAAAAACAAGATGCATAAAATAAACTGGATAAGCAAGAATAGCAATGTCAGCAAGTCTGAATAACTGAGCACCCATGCCTGTTAATGCTATACCTACAACAACAGAAATGAACAACCAGTCAAAATAGCTACCCTTGCCTGCCTTTTGTGCATTTTTTATCCTATTACTTGCAACCATTGCTATACCTATTATTAAAGCTAATCCGCTTAAATTCCCAATTATCTTTAATGGGTCATAAAGTGGATAAGGAGATTCCCATTTCAGTCCATAAAGATAAAATATTGCGAGTGTAGTTGTTATAGCAAGACCTATGAAGGAATAAAATACCAGTAGATGAGACACTGATCTGTCTTTGGCAACATTACATTTCTTAAATCTTCTATGGGCAAGAATATCCATTATGGTATCCTTGAGAGCATGGGTAAGGTTTCCCTGTTTATATGTCTCAGCATTTCTGCTCATATCTGACCAATATCTTTTTATGCCTAAAATAAAACAAATTATAGCAAAAAATGCTGCTGCACCAAAGGTAACATCTATTTCAGGGAATACAGGCATAAACTTTGAGTAAACAATCTCTCCATTTTCTCCCCGTGGTATTGAAGAAATATCTAAATAACCCTTTGGAATAATATATAAGAGAAAAAGAATTATTGGTATTGCAAATAGAAGAGGCAAAAATTTAGGGTTATTCACCATCTTTGCAAAAGGTGTGGGTGAATAATTCTTTATAGCTACTGCCCTTATAGCTCCTATAACCTCCCCTGGTTTTGCGCCTCTAGGACAGTATGCTGTACAGTCACTACACTGATGACAAAGCCAAATATCTGGATTACTAATAAGCTTGTCTTTTAATCCCCACTGGGCATACATCATCTCTTTTCTTGGAAAAGGCTGATTATCAGGTGTAACATTACAAACTACTGTGCATGTTGAGCACTGATAGCATTTTTTAAGATCCCCTCCACCAGATGCAATTATATCATTAACAAAGTTTATATCTGGACTTATGACCTGCTCTGCCATTTATTTTCCTCCCTATCTATCATTAATAATCTTTTTTTAGCCGATTTCAAAAAGTGACTTTGATCTATATCTTATGCAATTACATTCCCTTAAATGGATTAGGACCTATCTCTTTGACCTTTTCCACAAACTCTTCAATAATTTCTGGTATTTTTTCATACTCATCTATAGCAATCTGTACCATCTTAACCCTATCTGCCTCAAGCTGAAGCCTGTCAAGTGTTTCCTGCACCTTTCCGAGTCTGTAATTTGCAAGTTCACTACCTTTAGCAAAATGGCATTGGTAATTTTCCCCAAACTTGCATCCTAAAAGTATCATTCCATCAACACCCCTTGAGAATGCATCTGCAATCCATACAAGATTCATAGAACCCAGGCATCTTAATTGTATAAATCTTACTGATGGATCAATCTTTATTTTTTGCAATGATGCAGTATCAATAGCAGGATATGCATCATTTTCACAGCATACGGCTATGATCCTCGGCATATCCTCATCATCAGGTATTGATATGCTCTTCATCATTGAGCCTATCATATCAACATGATAATCCTTGAATGACACTATCCTCTCAGGACATGCGCCCATACATGTGGCACATCTTCTGCATCTGCCTGGCTTGTAATAAGGTGTGCCTTTTTCATCTTCATCTATAGCTCCAAAGGGACATTCCTCAGTGCATCTTTTGCATGCTGTACATCTCTGCATAAATGGATCAGGATAGGTAATATCCCATGACCTTGGATGTACTGCTATGCCTTTCGCGACATGTTCTACTGCCTGTATTGCCTTTATAGCAGCACCGATAGCATCTTCTTGAGCCTCAGACATATTCATTGGTTGCCTTACACATCCCGCAGCATAAACACCTGTCCTTCTTGTTTCATATTGAAAGCATATAAAATTAGAATCTGCAAAACCATCAAAAAGCTCTAAATCAGGAAGCCCTGGTCCCTGCCTATATTGTAAATTCAATATGGGATCATCCAGTGTAGCCGGAACCAATCCAGTTGCAAGAACAACAAGGTCTGCTTCTATTTTAATCTTATCCCCTAAAAGGCTATTTTCCATTTCAACATAAAGATTACCATTAGGTGCCTCTAATACCCCTTTAACCTCGCCCTTCGTAAGCATTACTCCAGGATCATTCTGTGCAGCCTTATAATAATATTCAAGCCTCCCGGGGGTCCTTATGTCTTTATAAAGAATCATTGCTATTGCATCTAAATTCTGCCTTACATATTGAGCCTGTTTTAGGGAAGTTACACAACACATAGCAGAGCAATAGGGCAAGTAATTTGGATCTCTCTGTCCAGCACATTGAATAAATGCTACTTTTTTTGCCTCTTTGCCATCAGAAGGCCTTGTAATCTTTCCTTTTCTTGCTATTTCTTCAAATTCAATATTTGTCACTACATCCTTAAACTTACCATATCCAAGATGTTCGAGCTTATTTGCATCATAGGGTCTCCAACCTGCTGCAAGAACTATAGAGCCAATCTTTACTACCTCTGATTTTCCATTTGATGATATTGTTACATCATAAGCACCTGGCTGTCCCTCAGTCTTTTCAACCTTAGCTGATTTGTATACCTTTATATTTGGATGTGACTCAACATCCTTTATTATCTTTTCAATATCTGTATCTACAATTAAAGGTTTGTTATACTCTGCAGGTGCGGTAGGCACTTTTTTATATAATTTATTTATAAATCCACCTAATCTATCCTCTTTTTCAACAAGCACTACCTGATACCCGGCATTTGCAGCATGAAGGGCGGATGTCATTCCAGAAATGCCACCACCTATTACAAGGATTGTCTTAACAGTGTCCATAATATATGGCTCTGGCATATCACCCTTTTGTGCCTTTATAACACCCATCCTCATATAATCTTCTGCTGCAAGCTGAGCCTCTTCTGATTTTGGTTCTTGTGACCATACTGCAAGTTCCCTGATTGAAACCCTCTCAACAATACATCCAGGAAAGTCAAACTCCTTATATTTTACCCTCGGGGAGCAAGCGGCTAATACAATTGTATTAACACCTTCACTCTGGATATCAGCCTTGATTAAATCAATACCCTCTTTTCCGCATAAGGCAAAATGGTTTTTTACTACAGGTACTTTCAAGGCATTCTTTGCAATATTAGAGATTTTCTCTACATTAATTGATTCTCCTATTGAACATCCTGTGCATATATATAAACCAATCTTTTTATCCATTTATTGCCCTCCCTGCCCTGCATTAATTGCCCTTAGAACTGCTCCTGTTGCGTCCTGAGCCGATCTAGCAACATCCATTGGATTTTTTGTACAACCTGCTGAAAAAATCCCTGAACCTGAAATAGCAAACCCATCAGGTGTATAGTCTACACCTTTAATCTTTTTATCTGCACCAGCAGGTTCCATTCCTGTTGCAAGTACAACCATGTCAAATTTCATTCTTATTTTATTGCCCGTACTCATATCTTCTGCCTCTACTATTACATCATCTGATCCATCAGCTTGAGTAATCTTTGCAACCTTCCCTTTTATAAATTTAATATTTGAATCCTCTTTAACCTTTGAATAAAACTTCTCATATCTTCCAGGTGTTCTTATATCAATATAAAATATATGAGCATTTGAATCTGGATACTGCTCTCTCACATAAGTTGTCTGCTTTAATGAAGCAAGACAACAGATGTAAGAACAGAATGGAAGGTGATTTTCATCCCTACTGCCAGCACATTGTACAAATGCAACAGACTTTACAGGCTTTCCATCTGAAGGTCTTAATATTTTGCCTCCAGTCGGACCTGTGGGAGATGAAATCCTCTCCATCATCATATTTGTAATCACATTTTTAACAACACCAAAACCTAAGTTATCTATTTTATTAGGATCATAGGGGTTCCAGCCAGTAGCAACAACAATAGAGTTTACATTAATCTTAATTACTTCTTCCTTCATATCAAAATCTATAGCATTATATTTACATGCATCCCTACATAACTTCCCACAATCTTTAGCACAATATTTATCATCAATCACATATTTTTGAGGAAATGCCTGATTAAAAGGTAGATATGCCGCCTTTGTTTTATCCATTCCAAAATTAAAATCATTTAGTCTTTCAGATGGACATGCCTCTGCACAGGCATTGCAGGCCACACAATTATCATTTACATATCTTGGATATTGCCTAATAGAAACTTCATAATTTCCTGGCTGACCAGTTATATTCTCCACTTCAGCCATCGTATAAAAACTTACGAGAGGATTTGTCTTAATCCTTCTGAAATTTATCTCAAGCCCACATAGTGGTGGACAGAGTTTAGGAAAATATTTATTAAGTTGAGCAACCCTTCCCCCAAGATAAGGATTTTTTTCTACTATTATGACCTCAGCGCCTGTCTCTGCTGCATCAACTGCAGTTGTCAGACCACTAAAGCCACCACCTATTACTAATATGCGCTTTCCATCAGGCATGCCTTTCCTCCTTAGATTTTAATCATAGCAATTAAGTAACTGAGTAATTAAAAGAATTCTAATAATAAATACTAATTGCGAACTACTAATTATTTTGCTCCACTTAAGATATGGCCCTAGCAATCCAGAATCTGTTATTCATTACCCTGATCTTTCCTCTAGTAATTAAAGTTGATAGAGGACATTTGAGGATTTCTAAATATAATTTTCAGTTAATTACTTAATTACTTAATTACTAAGGGGAAGGCTTAAAGCCTTCCCCTTATAATTAGACGATTAGGGGAACATCTGCACATAGGGAACCTTTTTTATTTCCCATGTGTTTGTCTCTGCATCATATCTTGAATTTACAAAACACTTCCAGTTGTTATCATCTACAAGGTCAAAGTCACCCCTATAATAATAGCCAGGATATCTTGACTCTTCCCTGAAAAGGATATGTCTTGCATGTGCCTCAACAGAAAGGATTCTGTGATAATTCTCCCAGCATCTCATAAGCTCGTGGAGATTGCTTGCTGCCATCTTATTGGCGTCTTCTTTAAGCATCTGAAGCTGTTTTAACCCCTCTTCAAGCATGGTCTTTGAAGTCATATACCATGTTGAGATACCACCAAAGTACTCATCAGCAATCTTTTGGAGTCTTGCCTGAAGCATCTTTGGTCTAATGTAATAGGGATTTATGAATGGGTCCGTTGAATAAGTCTTGTATTTTTCGTATACCTCATAGGGGAGATACAGTTCACCAGCTATCTCATCCGGTGTCTCCTTAATAGTAGGTTTATAATCAGGATGATCAAGCAAAAATGCAATCGCTGCCTTTGCAGCAATCCTTCCCTCAGCGTGGGAACCTGATGAGAATTTATGTCCTGATGCTCCGACAATGTCTCCCATCATAAACAAGCCAGGAACTGTTGACATCCTGTTGTATCCCCATGAATAATGTTCAGGAGTTCCTGGTATGTCACCAGGTCCGCTACACCAGAATCCAGCGCATCCCGCATGGGATCCGAGAAGATAGGGCTCAGTTGGCATAATCTCAGAAGGTTCTTTATCAGGCTCAATATTTCTGCTTGCCCAAAGACCTGCCTGACCAATACACATATCAAGGAAGTCTTCCCAAGCCTCAGCCTCAAGGTGTTTTACCTTTTTTGCACCCTCTTTTTCTCCAAGCTTCTCCTTAAATTCCTTAGAGATTGCTGCCATTGCCTCATGTGTCCTCATGAGAATAGGACCTTTTCCAGCCTTCATATCCTTCATCATTAAGTGGTTTCTGATGGCTGTCCCCAAAGCATCAACATATTTTCCATATTTTGCCTTTGCCTCAGCAATATATTCAGCATTTGCACAATAATCCTCTCCAAGGCTGTTTGTTGCCTTTGCCTTAAAGAAGAGGAACCAAGCGCCAACAGGTCCATATCCATCTTTAAATCTTGCTGGGACAAATCTGTTTTCCATCATTGTAAGTTCTGCTCCAGCCTGCATTCCAAGTGCATATCCTGAGCCTGAGTTCCAAACGGGATACCAAGCCCTACCCTGACCTTCCTGAGTTGAGCGGGGTCTAAAAACGTTAACTGCTCCACCTGCTCCGAGAAGTATTGCCTTAGCTTTAAATAAATATATTTTATTTTCCCTTACACTAAAGCCAGCAGCTGCTGCAACCCTTTTAGGGTCATTGGCATCCTTGTATAGCTTTACTATAAAAACCCTCTCAAAGTGGTTCTGAGCAACTCCTGTTGCCACTCTATTATATTCAAGCGCCTTTTTTGCGGCCTCTGCTACAATAACCTTGTATGATTCTCCATTTATCATTATCTGCCATTTTCCAGATCTTACCGGAACTCCACCATCTTTTAACATTGCCTTACCAGCGTCTCTTGCCTGAAAGCCATCTAAGGAGAATCCATCGTCACCTTTTTTCCAGATAGGTAGACCCCATTCCTCAAAGAGATGAACAGAATTATCCACATGTCTACCAAGGTCAAAGACAAGGTCTTCCCTTATAATACCCATGAGGTCATTTCTCACATACCTGACATAATCCTCTACCTTATTTTCGCCAATATATGTATTAATAGCCGATAGACCCATTGCAACTGCTCCACTTCTGTCTGTTGCAGCCTTGTCAACCATGGTAACCCTTATACCTTTTGGTGTTGCCCATCTAGCTGCCTCATAAGCAGCGCCACAGGCTGACATGCCTCCACCAATTATAAGAAGGTCTGTATCTACCTCTATAATCTCTGGTTTTTGACAATACGAAAACGTACAGGTTTCTTTTTCCATCTTTAAACCCTCCTTTATTTATTCTTTCCTGGCTTCATAGTTGAAGTATCCAGGCTGTTTTATTTTTGAATAATCAGGTTCTGGCTTTCCCGCATATGGATCTATCGATCCTTCTGGGGTCATTCTAATTGGGAACTTAAACCTTTTAATAGTGCCATTTCTGAATTTTACTGTCCACATAATAGAGTCAGTGCCCCTCATTGGTATTATGTTTCCACCGATAGGATTAAAGTCCTGATATCCCCTGACCTCTATTGCCTGCTGGGGGCATATCTTTACACAGTTATAACACTCCCAGCACTGCTCGGGCTCCTGATTATATGCCTTCATGATATCCCTGTTTAGAGTCATAAGGTCATTGGGACATATATACTGACATGCAGTTTTGTCCTGAGCCTTGCAACCGTCACATTTTTCTGTAATAACAAAGCTTGGCATAAATTACCTCCTTTTTGATTTTTAAAAATTTAATGAGTTGCTGATATTTAGCCCAATAAATATCTGTAGTTTCACCCCCTTTGTCTTGAGGTAAAGAGTTAAAAGCATAAAGTTAAATAAAGCTTTTAATCTTTAACCTTTAATTCTTATGTCTTTTATTATATCCTATGCTCCTTCTGCATATTTATGTGTCTTTATCTCAACTTTTTCTGTCAGTCCCTGATAATATTCCCTTAATATCTTCAGAACCTCTGGCCTGCTGAAGTGTTCAGGGACCTCTTCTCCCTCTGAAAGCATCTTTCTTAATTTTGTTCCACTTAATATCAATCTGTCTTCTTTACCGTGTGGGCATGTCCTCATAGATGCCATTCCATCGCACTTATAGCAATAGAATGTCCAATCTATTTTCAAAGGCTTTGTCTCTAAGGCATCCTTTGGAATCTCATCAAATATCTTCTGGGCATCAAATGGACCATAGTACTCACCAACACCGGCATGGTCCCTTCCAATTATCATGTGGCTACAGCCATAATTCTGCCTAAATAGAGCATGAAGGAGTGCCTCCCTCGGTCCCGCATACCTCATATCAAGAGGATAACCAGCCTGTATACAGGTATCTTTAACAAAATAATGTTCAACTAATACATCTATAGCCTTCACCCTTACCTCTGCAGGTATATCACCAGGCTTTAGCTTGCCGAGAAGCTGATGTATCAAGAGACCATCACAGGTTTCAATAGCAATCTTAGCCAGATATTCATGGGACCTGTGCATAGGATTCCTTAGCTGAAGCGCTGCAACAGTGCTCCAACCCTTTTCCTCAAATATCATTCTTGTTTCAGCTGGCCTTAGATATACGCCAGGATACTCTTTTGGGAATGTCCCTTCACTCAGAACCTTTACAGGACCAGCAAGGTTTACAGCTTCCTGATTCATTACCATAACTACACCAGGATGTTCCATGTCAGTAGTTTTAAATACGCTCTTGCATTCAAACTCCTTATCAATCTTATATTTCTCTGTAACCTTCATTGTAGCCATTATCTCGCCTGTCTCTTCTGAGACGAGTGCTATCTCAGAGCCAATCTTTATGCTGTCTGCCTGTCCTTCTGTTGTAGATACTGTTATAGGAATAGGCCAGAATGTGCCATCTGCCATTTTGTATTCAGCACATACACCTTTCCAGTCATCATACCCCATAAACCCTGTCAATGGGGTAAAACCTCCAATCCCCATCATGATAAGGTCTCCAGCTTCCCTTGATGTTATCCTAACCTGGGTAAGGGTCTTTGCTTTTTTCTTTTCCTCTTCCAACTCAGCCCCTGTCAGAAGAAGGGGTTTTAATTTTTTCTCCCTTCCGTGTGGATTTACTAATGGCATAATATTTTTCCTCCTTAAAAATAAAATTACTTCATTACTTCAAATATGAACGCGATTCAAGTTACTTAAGGCCTAATGCTGCGCAAACCTTGTTAAATATTTCATCAATGCTTCCTGTTCCCTCAACAGACTTAAGGATGCCCTTTCCCTTATAATAATCTATAAGGGGCGCTGTCTGGGCATTATATACCTCAAGCCTTTTCTTAATGGTCTCTTCCTTATCGTCATCTCTCTGAAATAGCTCACCCCCACATTTATCACAAATCCCTTCTTTTGAGGGTGGATTGAAATAGATATTATACATCTGGCCGCATGCTTTACAGGTCCTTCTTCCTGTAAGTCTCTTCATAAGGTCTTCAAAGGGAACATCAACACTAATTGCAGCTGTTAAAGGCATATTTAATGATGAGAGCATATTATCAAGAGCTTCTGCTTGTTTCGTATTTCTCGGAAAACCGTCAAGGATATAGCCTTTTTTACAGTCATCCTGCTTAAGCCTCTCTTCCACCATGCCCAATACAACACTATCAGGAACAAGTTCGCCTTTGTCCATATAGGATTTTGCCTCTTTACCGAGGGCAGTTCCAGCAGCAACTGCTGCCCTTAAAAGATCGCCAGTAGAAATCTGCGGAATTCCATATTTTTCAACAAGTATTTTTGCCTGTGTGCCTTTCCCTGCTCCAGGAGCGCCAAGAAGAACCAATCTCATGGAAGAACCTCCGGTGAATTTTTATTAAAAGCATATTAAGTTAATCAATGCAGAATTTTAATTCAAGTTTAAAATTATAATTATTACATTAAAATTATTTATAAACTATGGAATTAAAATATTTTTTATATATTTTTTGAATTTCCTTAGCGCCTTTCCCCTATGGCTTAAGGCATCTTTTTCTTCAGGCAGCATCTCAGCGAATGTCCTGTTATATCCCATTGGATAAAAAATTGGATCATACCCAAATCCCCTTTCTCCTTTTGGCTTCCATCCTATATAACCTTCTGTAATGCCATTAAATATCTCCACCTTGCCATCAGGATATGCAACTGCAATACAACAAACAAATCTTGCCCCTCTCTTATCATCAGGTATATCTTTCATTTCTGTGAGCAGCTTTTCTATATTGGAAAAGTCATCTGCCTTGTCTCCGGCGTATCTTGCTGACCTTATACCAGGGGCGCCCTTCAATGCATATACCTCCAGACCAGAGTCATCAGATACAGATATTTTATTGCTGTATTTTGCAACTGACAATGCCTTTTTCACTGCATTTTCTTCAAATGTTTCTCCATCCTCAATAACTTCAGGACAAGAGGGGAAATCATCCATGCTAAGCAATTTTATATCAATATCAGAAAGTATCCTTTTAAACTCTTCAACCTTCTTTTTGTTTCTTGTTGCAATTACGATTTCCATAAAAATCCCTTCATGCTATAGCCAGATAAATAATAAAAGAACCCCTTAAAACTGTCAAGTTTTCTCTTAAAAATAGAGTTTAGAAATCCAAAGAAGTCCCTTCTCCCTAAAATTCTAAAGCCCTCTATATTTCACTCCACATCCTGCAAGGGAAAGGGGATTTAAGAAATAGTATTTTTATCCCTATTTTTTTCAGTTTTTTTGTCACATATGCTATAATCTAAAAAACTTAACTATTTGCTACTAATAGCTCTAAATAAGGATATTCAGGCAAGCCACAAACAATTCTAAAAAAAATCTATGAAAAGATATATCGTTGGAATAACAGGCGCAAGTGGTTCTATTTATGGGATAAGGCTTATTGAAGAGCTAATAAAGATATCTGATGTCCACCTCATAATTTCATGCAATACCTTTTCTATTATTAAAAATGAGACAGGAATTGATTGGACAGAAAAGGCTATAAACCAAAAGACTAGAGAAATAAATCAAAAAGGGCAAAGAAAAGAAACATCCCTTAAAACAGAAGACATAATTAGAAAGCATTTTAAAACGAAGAGGCTTTTTTTCTATGAAGATACTTACATGGAGGCTCCAATAGCCAGCGGTTCATTTAAGACAGATGGAATGTTTGTAGTGCCCTGCAGCATGAAAACCCTTTCTGGTATTGCAAATGGGTATGCAAATAATCTTGTAGAAAGGGCTGCTGATGTATGTATAAAAGAGGCAAGACCCCTTCTGCTCTCTCCACGGGAAATGCCATTAAGTGTTGTCCATCTTGAGAATATGTTAAAGCTCGCAAGACTTGGCGTTAAGATAGCCCCTCCTATACCTGCCTTTTATCATCAACCCAAAAATTTAAATGATACAATCGATTTTATTGTTGGGAAGATCCTTGACTCCTTTGGAATTGAGCACAATTTATTCAAAAGATGGGGGAAAATGTGAAAAAATACCTAATTTTTGTAACAATCATAATTTTAATCTTTACAAGTAATGCTATTGCCGTTGATATAAGAAAGATTAATTTATCAAAAATTGAAAGACAGATTGTATTCTCATTTGACGTCATAGGCAAACCTGAAGAAGAAGTGGAAGTAGATTTAGCCTTAGTTATAAATGGAAAAACTTACAAATCTAATGAACTTTACCTTAAGGGAGATATTGGGAAAATTAAAGTTGGTAAAAACAAAAAAATCTATTGGAATTTTTATACCTCATTTCCAGATGGTCTTTATGTCCCGGTTTACTGGGAAGTATTTGAAAAAAATAGGGTATTTAAAGACCCTATAACAGGTATTGAATTTATTTTTGTCAAGGCTGGCTGTTTTCAGATGGGAGACATAACAGAAATAGGTGATGAAGATGAAAAACCTGTTCATGAGGTTTGTATAGATGATTTCTACATGAGTAAATATGAGGTAACAAATGAACAATTTAGAAGATTTAAATTAGACCACAATAGCGGTTCATACAAAGGTCTTGGTCTAAACTCGCCTATGCTTCCAGTTGTAAATGTCTCATGGTATGATGCTGAAGCATTCACAAAATGGATGTCTCAAATGACAGGGATAAAATACAGGCTACCTACGGAGGCTGAATGGGAGTATGCTGCCCGGGGTGGTGCTAAAACAAGCCGCTTTTGGGGGGATAATCCTAATGATGCATGTGCCTATGCGAATGTTGGTGATAAATCAGCAAAAACCTATTTTCTTGATATTAATGAAATACATGACTGTGATGACGGTTATAAGTCAGCCTCTCCTATAGGAAGGTTTAAGCCGAACGGGTTTGGATTGCATGATATGCTTGGCAATGTATGGGAATGGGTTTTAGATTGGTATGGAGACGATTATTACGCAAAAAGCCCAAGAAAGAATCCAAAAGGACCACAGACAGGAGAAACTAAGGTTATAAGAGGGGGATCATGGTATAATGAACCAAAATTTGTAAGGCTATCCATTAGAGACGCATTAGATCCTTTAGTTAAGGATTTTAATATCGGTTTTCGCGTAGTTTTCACATCTGTTAAAAAATAAGATTCCCTTTAGCAATCTATATTCCATAGCCCTAATCTCAGGTTCTTTGTCCATTTTGAGGGTATTTAGCAAGCGATTTATTGTCATCTTTACTTGTGTAAAATCTTCTTATAATTCAATCAAAATAGTCCCTTAAAATCCTCTGGCTTTACAGGTCCTAAGACGGTCATGCCCATCTTGCCCTGATTAATCAGCTTATAAGCAAGGTCTTTTACATGATCAATCTTTACAGCCTCTATGTCTTTAATTATTTCATTCTGACTAAAATATCTATTGTAATATATTTCCTGACGGGCTATGCTCTGCATCCTACTGCTTGTTGATTCCATGCCAAGTACTATGTTGCCCTTTAACTGTTCTTTTGCCCTTTTGAATTCAGCCTCATTTATAGATGAATAAAGCTCCTTCATTACCTTAACAATCTCTTCTGCAACTGTAATCGCCTTTTTCCTTCCTGTACCTGCATAGACTGCCCAGTAGCCAGTATCAATATAGGATGATACAAATGAATAAATAGAATAGGCATAACCCTTTTTTTCTCTTATCTCTTGAAAAAGCCTTGAGCTTACACCTGCCCCAAGTATAGCGTTAAGTATTGAAATAGCATATCTATCATCACTAGCATAAGGTATTCCTTTTACCCCAATGCATAAGTGAACCTCAGATAGCTCTTTTTGGTAAACAGCTATTTCGCTTCTAAATGTAGGAGGTGAAAATAACTCTGGCTCTGACCCCCTTCTTAGATTGCCCAGATAATGATTCAGTAGATGGATTACCTTCTCACTATCAAAATTTCCAGCACAGGCGATAACGGTGTCTGATGTGCCATAATATTTTCTGACATGATTAATTAGGTCATTCCTATTGAAAGACTTTATAGAATCACGGCGTCCAAGTATAGATTGTCCCAACCCTTTATCTCCCCAGATTGTCTTGCAAAAAAGATCAAATATATAATCATCTGGGGTATCTTCTACAAGTTTTATCTCCTCTTTTATTACCCCCTTTTCCTTTTCTATCTCTTCTTCTGAAAAGGTAGAGTGAAGGAATATATCTGTTAATAATTCAATGCCCCTATCAATATGCTCATCTAGAACCTTTACATAAAAGGCTGTATTTTCTCTTGATGTAAAGGCATTTAGTTCACCGCCGAGGGAGTCTATAGCAATAGATATATCAGTAGGAGTGCGCTTTTTTGTGCCCTTAAAAAACATATGTTCAAGAAAATGAGATATGCCATTTTTTTCTGGTATTTCATGGCGAGAGCCTACCTTTACCCATATCCCAACAATAACAGAGCGAAAGTTTTTCAATTGCTCCATTACAACCGGGATACCGTTATCAAGATAGCGTTTTGAAAACATAATTTAAATTTCGATCTTAAAAGTATTAAAAGTTTACTTTCTTTCGCGCAAGGCCTCTTTTCTGCTAAGTCTAATCCTGCCTTGATTATCTATTTCAATTACCTTTACAAGCACTTCATCGCCCACATTCAGTTCATCTGTAACCTTTGCTATCCTTTTATCTGATATCTGTGATATATGTAAAAGTCCATCTACTCCGGGCATTATCTCTACAAAGGCGCCAAAGTCAGCTATTCTGACAACCTTTCCCATATATATCTTGCCGAGTTCTGGCTCTTCAACAATACCGCTTATGATATCTATTGCCTTTTTTGCAGATTCCTCATTATTTGAAGCTATGTTTATAAGTCCTGTATCATCAATATCTATTTTGACACCTGTCTGTTCTATAATACCTCTTATAACCTTTCCTCCTGTTCCTATAACATCTCTAATCTTCTCTGTTTTTATCCGCATAGAATATATCCTAGGTGCATGAGGTGAAAGTTCTCTTCTTGGAGCAGGCATGGCTTCTTTCATCTTTTCTAATATATGGATTCTTCCGATCCTGGCCTGCTCTAATGCCCTTTTGAGAATATCATGACTTATGCCCATTATCTTAGCATCCATCTGAAATGCTGTTATCCCTTTTTCTGTGCCTGCAACCTTGAAATCCATATCTCCAAGGTGGTCTTCTAATCCAAGAATGTCAGAGAGTATTACAACCTTATCTTTTTCTGCAATAAGCCCCATTGCTATTCCAGCTACAGGTGATTTTATAGGCACACCTGCATCCATTAATGAGAGTGTAGCACCACATACAGTTGCCATTGATGATGAGCCGTTTGATTCAAGAATGTCTGATACAATCCTAATTGTATATGGAAAGACATCTTTGGAGGGAATTACATATTTCAAAGCCCTTTCTGCTAATGCTCCATGCCCTATTTCTCTTCTGCCAGGTGAACGGAGAGGCCTTACCTCGCCTACACTAAACGGTGGGAAATTGTAATGGAGCATAAAGGTCTTTGAGCTTTCACCTTCAAGTGTGTCAAGCCTCTGTTCATCTTCAGCAGTGCCGAGCGTTGTTACTACAAGGGCCTGGGTCTCACCCCTGATAAAGAGTGCAGAGCCATGAGCCCTTGGAAGGATTCCTAAAAGACATGAGATATCTCTTACTTGCTCTGGCTTTCTTCCATCTGTCCTTATTCCATCATGCACAATCATGTTCCTGACTATTTCCCTTTCATAGTCATCAAAGATATTTACTATATCCCTTGTGAGGTCTTTAGACGGGGTATTAAAAAATCTTTCACTATTTTCAGGTTTATTAAAGTGTTTTATGGCTTCATTAAGAATAATATCAAGGGCCTCTTGTCTGCGCTGCTTACCAGGAATTGCTATCGCCTCACGCAATTTATCTGATACAAATTCTCTTACACATTTTTTTAATTCCTGGCTTTCTTCAACAGATGCAAAACTTCTTTTTGGTTTTCCAGCCAGCCTTTTAAGATCATTTTGAACAGCCACTATTTTTTTTATCTCTTTATGTGCAAAATCAATTGCCTCTAAAAGAAGAGATTCAGATATCTCATCGCCGCCGCCTTCTACCATGATTACATTATCTTCAGTACCTGCTACAACAAGATTAAGGTCAATGTTTTCTGATTCAGAGAGGTCAGGATTTATAATTAAATTATCCCCTCTTTTCCCTACCCTTACTGCACCGACAGGTCCGTTAAAAGGTATATCTGATATATGGAGAGCAGCAGACATACCAATAATACCGAGTATATCTGCTATATTTTCATTACCAAAGGATAATACAGAGACTATTCCCTGTGTCTCAGAATAAAAACCCTTTGGAAATAGTGGTCTAATAGGTCTGTCTATAAGACGGGATGTTAAGACCTCCTTTTCTGAAGGTTTACCCTCTCTCTTAAAAAAACCTCCTGGTATTTTTCCAGCAGCATATGCCTTTTCCTGATAATCAATAGTAAGAGGGAAAAAATCTAAACCTTCCTTAACCTTTTTTTCTGCAACTGCTGTGGCAAGGATAACGGTATTTCCATATCTTAATAAAACAGAACCATCTGACTGCCTTGCTATCTGTCCTGTCTGAAAATGTAATGGCTTTCCTTTAATTTCTATCTCTACGTTGAACATTAACTCTATTCATCTCCTTGATTATTTCCTAATTCCAACCCTTTCTATTATCCTCTCGTAGCGGCTTCTATTAACTCTTTTTAGATAATCAAGGAGTTTTCTCCTCTGGGCTACGAGCTTAAGAAGACCCCTTCTTGAGTGATGGTCTTTTTTGTGAGTCTTAAAATGTTCATTAAGATAGTTGATTCTCTCACTTAATAATGCTATCTGAACCTCAGGAGACCCTGTGTCTTTATCATGAATCTTATAAGATTCAATAATCTGCTTTTTCTTTTCAACATCAAGAGCCATGTAATCACCCCCTTTTAACAAATTCTACGAAAAAAATTGAATATTTAAAAAAATCCTTTGTATTAAGTTTATCATGCAGCCTATTCTGAATGGTGATAGGATATTAGGTTAACACAAGGAATTATATTGTGTAAAGATTTATCATAGTCCG
>CAZIMB010000032.1:0-18916 GCA_964540275.1 uncultured Nitrospirota bacterium
GAAATATGTCAATCTATTGACATTAGCCCTATTACTTTATTAAAATTGCCTGTGCACAGAATCCTTATCATAGATGATGAAGAGTCTGTAAGAGATGTCCTTCAATCTTTTCTTAAATTAAAAGGCTTTGAGATTACTACAGCCTCTGATGGTAAAGAAGGTCTAAACATATTGCAGCAGGAGAAATTTAGTGTGATCCTCACAGACCTTATGATGCCTGATATTACAGGATTAGACATATTGAAGAAGGCTAAAGAGGTCAATTTAAACACGCCAATAATCCTTATTACTGCCTATGGGACAATTCAGAGCGCTGTTGAGGCAATGAAGTTAGGTGCCTTTGATTATGTTACAAAGCCTTTTAGTCTTGACGAGTTGCTGATAATTATCAACAGGGCGATAGATTTTTACACGCTTCAGAAAGAGAATACAATGCTTAAGACCCAGCTTAAGAAAAAATATAAATTTAAGGGTCTAATAGGTGATTCTCCTCAGATGCAGAAGTTATATGCATTAATAGATAAGGTTGCTGACACAGATAGTACTATCCTGATTACAGGTGAGAGTGGCACAGGAAAGGAGGTTATTGCTAAGACTATTCATTATAATAGTTCCAGAGCAAATAATCCTTTTGTTCCTATAAATTGCGCTGCAATACCTAAGGATCTTTTAGAATCAGAAATGTTTGGACATGAAAAGGGGGCCTTCACTGGAGCTACAAACACAAGGATTGGAAGATTTGAACTTGCAAATAATGGGACCATCTTTCTTGATGAGATAGGAGAATTAGATCCATCCCTACAGGCAAAACTCCTAAGGGTCTTGCAAGAACGTGAGTTTGAGAGGGTTGGAGGGGTTAAGACAATCAAGGTGGATGTTAGGGTATTAGCAGCTACTAATAGGGATCTTGAAAAGGCAGTGAGGGAAGGAAAATTCAGAGAAGACCTGTTTTACAGACTTAATGTCATACACATTCATATACCGCCTTTGAGAAAAAGGATAGAGGATATACCCCTTCTTATAGACCATTTTGTTCACGAGATTTGCAAAAAAAAAGGTAGAAATCCACTAAAAATCTCAAAAGAGGCAATGGAGTGTCTTTTAGCTTATAGGTGGCCTGGAAATGTGAGGGAACTGGAAAACCTTATAGAAAGACTTTCAATACTTGTTACAGATGATGTTGTGTCAGTTTCAGACCTCCCTGAAAGGTTTTTTAAAAAATGTATTCATGATGATATTGAATCATCATTATGTTCTCAAGATCAAAGACCACCTATAATCAAGATTCCTCAGGATGGCATGAATCTAAACAAAATTGTTGATGATATTGAGAGGGATTTAATACTTCAGGCCTTAGAAAAAACAGCATGGATAAAGAGCAAGGCTGCAAATCTCCTCGGTTTGAATAGAACAACATTAATTGAAAAAATGAAGAAGATGGGGATAAAGGATAAAATAAGCACATAGATCAAAAACAAGATAGAAAATTGTTTCCCTGTGACCACCTATAGTGATGACAGAGAAGAGATAATGTTATTTTAAGTGGAGGGTCTAAAGGCTTTTCGGCAACAATTGTTTTGCCTATGCGAATGTTTCTTTACGGAATATTGTAATTATATGTTAAAATCTTATTTATAAAACTAAAAAAAGGGGAATTATATGCAAAACTTTCAATTCAAAGAATATACACCAGAAGAAGACAAAATTTACGAGGAGTCTATTTATAAGATTAAGGAAGGACTAAAAAATGGCCTTGATTTTAAGGAATCTTGCAGTATGATAAATGTTGAAGACCCTGCTTTAAAGAGATTTATTATTAAAGATGCCTTGAAAATAATGATTGCAGATATGCATTACCAAAATAAATTAACACTGCAGCAGGTTGCTGATCTTCTTAATGTCCCTTTAAAGACAGTAAATATTGCTAATATGGAAATGCTTGAAGAGGCTGGATTAGCTTCAGCAGAGGAATATAAGAAAACAAACCCAGAAGAACTGTTCGGAAACTCATAAAATTATGACAGAGCAGAGAAAAAGGGTCAGGGTGTATTCATTAAGCACATGTTTAGCATGCAAAAAAGTAAAACAATTTTTAGAGGATTACAATATAAAACATGAATATATAGAGGTCGATAAATTAGAAGGCGGTGAGCAATGGCTTACTACGAAGGAGTTAAAAAAATATAATCCGACACTTAGCTATCCGGCCATAATAATTGAAGAGGTTATTATTGGATTTGATGAAAATGCCTTAAAAAAAGCGCTTGAGATATATTCTAATCAGCAATAGATTTATTTTTTTATCATCCTTTTTAAAAATAATTTAAAGAAACATAGGGGAGTTAGGTATGTTTTTTGAAAAACCCGTATCATTTAGCGATATAAAAAATGATCATTATATTATAGAAAACATATTATGGGATGTGATGCCTACGGATATTGCAGAGCCAAGAATTAAGCTAAATGAAGAGGGCTCAATTGTAAAAAAGACAATAAAGGGCTATATTTTTTATATAGAGACCTTTGATAAAAGACCTTCTCTTTTCTTGATGAGACATACAGCAAATGGTTATGCCGAGACAGTGGCAGAGATAAAAGAAGTGCCAGAAGAACTCCTTATAAAAGCCATTGAGGAGAATAAAGATAAGGAATTTTTTGGCATGTATCCAATAAATAATGATATAAAGGATTGGCTTAAAAAGGAATTAGGAGTTCTTTAAAATCCTTTAACACCATAAAGTCGTTGATTAAAGGGGGTTCCTTTTTCTTTGAATTAGCCCTTATCTTTAAAAGCAGGTATTTTATACCATACCTTTTTGCGGTCTTGAGAACCTCAATTGTATCATCAATAAAAAGAGACTTTTCTTTATCAAAACCCAATATCTTTTCTGCCCTATACCAGAACTCTATCCTCTCTTTTGGATAACCCATCTCAAAGGATGTTATGCATCTATCAAAATATTTTCCTATCTCTGTCTTTCTTAGTTTTATATCCAACACCTTGTAATGGGCATTTGTAACCATGTAAACCTTTTTCTTTTTTTTCTTCATTAACTTAAGAAAATCCTCCACATGAGGATGAACCTCTATCATGTGTTTGATCTGTTCCTTAAGCGCTGGAATATCAATATCGAGCTCTCTTGACCAGAAATCAATATCTGTCCAGTTTAATGTGCCCTCATGAACCTTATATTTTGAGAGAAGTTCTTCTTTTGCCTTGCCGAAGGTAATATTATTTTTTTCAGAATACTTCTCAGGCACAAGATGTTCCCAGAAATAGTCATCAAAATATTTATCAAGAAGGGTTCCATCCATATCAAGAAGTATATATTTTATCTCATCAAGAGGTATCATTCTTCATCCCTTTCCCATGGAATATCTACATCATTTCTTATTCTTTGATATATTAGATCCATTATCTCTCTGAGTTCTCCAAATATTTCTTCGAGAATAGTATTATCCAACTCATCTGTGATATCTATGTCATAGTTGTAAAATATTTCATACTCCTTTGATGCTCTAGTAGCAGGAAAGGTCTCTTTTGCTATAAGCATTGGTTCTGTATCAGGATATGCCTCGCTTATTTCCTCTATAATCTCTTCCATATTTGGAAAATCCTCTAACGGAGGGAGTTTTATATTAAGATTAAGGTTTATAGATGCGTCAATAGGGTCGTTTATATCCTCATCTTCAAACAAAGACATGCTTGTATCACGGGCATCATAAATGAAAGAGGCTGTTGCAGACAAGAGAACCGGTTCCATGCCTGGCAAGGCAAGAAAGATCTTACTTTCTCTGTCAAGGGAAAATTGTTCTAAAAATACCTGCATATTTATTATATCAAAAAAATTTTTTGCTGCCTCTACTATATTCATTTGTAATTCTTCAAATCTTAACATTATTTATCCTCCAGCTATTAAATAGTGTAAAATTATAACATGACAGATAAATTTATAACCAATAAAGTAGCAGTAATTACAGGATCTACAGGGGGACTGGGAAGCGAGATTGTAAAGGTATTTTTAAAAAATGGTTATAGGATTGTTTTAAATTATTTTAAGTCAGAGATATCTGCAAGGGAAATTGAAAATACTTTTGGAAAAGACAGGGTTATTGCGATCAGGGCCGATGTTAGCAGATTTGATGAAGTATATCATATGGCTGAAACGGTTTATAATAAATGGGGCTGCGTATCAGTCCTTATTAACAATGCTGGCATAACAAGGGATAATTTGTTAATTAAACAGACAGAAAGGGAATGGGATAGTTTAATAAATGTAAATTTAAAAGGTGTTTTTAATACAATAAAGGCTTTTGCACCTTTAATGAAAGAAGGTGGACATGTAATTAATATCTCTTCTTACTCTGCTGTAAAGGGTAAAGAAGGTCAGGCTGCATATAGTGCCTCAAAGTCAGCAATGCTTGGTTTGACAAAGAGTGCATCAATTGAGCTTGCACAATATAAAATAAGGGTTAATGCAATTTTGCCAGGCTATATGCCTACTAAAATGGGTCTTAATGCAAGAAATGCTATTAATAAGGCAAAAGAAGACAGTCTTTTAAATGTCTTATCTGATCCAAAAGAGGTTGCAAGATTTATCCTTTATCTTGTTGGAACAGAAAATATTACAGGACAGATATTCCCCATTGATAGCAGGATTATTTTTTAATAAATAAAATGATTAATAAGGGTATTTTCATAACAGGAACAGATACTGGCATAGGCAAGACAATTGTCTCTGCTGTTTTAATAAGGTCTCTCATTAAAAAGGGTCTCAATGTTGGTTCAATGAAACCAATGGAGACAGGATGCAGATGGACTGAGGACAGAAAGGATTTAATTCCATCTGATGGTATGTTTCTTAAAGAGGTGGCAGAGATGGATGATCCTATTGATATAGTAACTCCTATCAGATTTGAATTACCATTAGCGCCTCTGGTTGCCTCTGATATTGAAAAAAGGGGTATTGATTTATCAAAGGTCTTTGAGGCCTATAATATCCTTTCAAATAAGTATGATTTTATGATTGTCGAGGGTGTAGGGGGGCTGATGGTGCCTATCAAGAGATTATCCAATAAGAGGATTTATTATGTTTCCGATCTCATAAGGGATTTAAAATTACCTGCTATTGTTGTTGCCCGTCCATCATTGGGAACAATAAACCATACCATATTAACAATCAATCAGGCTTTTAGAGATGGTATAGATGTGAAAGCAGTTGTTATTAATTATAATAATCCCTATGAAAATACTATTGCAGAAAAGACAAATCCAGAGGTTTTAAAAGAATTAATTCCTGTGCCTATAATTGGGATAATACCTTACATGGTTGATATAAGTGTTTGTAATGTTAATAGGTTTATAGATTATATAAATGTAAATGTAATATTGCATTCCTATGCTTGATTACATGGACAAATAGTGATATATTTTAAATTATAAATCTTTTTTGGAGGTTTGAGATGACTATTTATGAAGACTTAGGGCACGAAATAGCAAAGGTAGCTTATGAACTTTATGAAAAGAGTGGCAGGATTGAAGGCAGGGATTTAGAAAACTGGCTTGAGGCAGAGAGGATTGTTTTGGCAAGGCGGGCAAAAGAAACACCCCAGCCTGTTGAAGAGGCTGAAGGAGAGACGGTAATTGAGGAGAAGGAAGTAAAAGAACCCCTTATTGCTGATGTAAAAAAGACACAGAAAAAGTCTCCAGCAAAGGCAAAGAAAGGGGCTGCAAAGAAAGAGACAAAGAAGACAGAAAAAAAGACAGGCAAGACAAAAAGGGCATGAAAGAGGCCTTACTCTACGAAAAAATTGAAGGCAGAAAGGTTAGATGTTATCTATGCCCTCAACATTGTATTATCCCTCCTGGTAAAAGGGGGATATGTGCTGTCAGGGAAAACAGAGATGGCACCCTTTTTTCCCTTGTATATGGAAAGATAATTGCAAGGCATATTGACCCAATAGAAAAGAAGCCATTATTTCATTTTTATCCCGGATCACGTTCCTATTCAATAGCCACAGTGGGATGCAATTTCAGATGCCTCCATTGTCAGAATTATGATATATCCCAATATCCTAAAAAGCATCCCGACATCCCTGGTGAAGAAATGACGCCTGAGCAAGTAGTTAGAGATGCGGATATAACAGGCTGTAGTAGTATATCCTATACATATACAGAGCCTACTATTTTTATGGAGTTTGCCTATGATTGTGCCAGGCTTGCCCGTGAAAAAGGTATTAAAAATGTCTTTGTTAGCAATGGATATACAAGTCCGGAGGCTACTAAGCTCATTGCCCCATATCTTGATGCTAATAATATTGATCTAAAAGGAGATGAGGATTTTTATAAAAAGGTTGCTGGTGCAAGGCTTCAACCGGTGCTTGACACAATTAAGCTTATGAAGGAATTAGGGGTATGGGTAGAAGTTACAACCCTTATAATTCCAGGATACAATGATTCAGAGGAGTTTCTTAAATGGGCAGCAGATTTTATAATATCTGTTGATCCCTCTATTCCATGGCATGTTACACAATTTTATCCCACATACCAGATGTTGGATAGACCCAGGACACCGATAGAAACCTTAAGAAGGGCAAGGGAGATAGGATTGAGGGCAGGACTAAAATATGTCTATGAGGGAAATGTCCCTGGTGAGGGAGGGGAAAATACTTATTGTCCCTCATGTGGGGAATTGCTTATTGAGAGGTTTGGCTTTAGTATAATAAAAATAGCAATGAAGGACTCTAAATGCATTAAATGTGGTTCCTTGATAGACGGAATAGGCATGCCTTAAAATAAACATTATCAATTAAACTTGCCATAGATGTTAATTTTATTAAGGCAAAAGGTTCTATTTATTTGCACGGCAAACTACCTTAATTATCATGTCAAAAAATCGTCTTTATCTTATTATTATTTTAATAGCAGCATCAGTTATTACCATTTATAACACTGCGATGACTTATAGAAATGCCCTAAATGCATCAGAGGATTCCCTAAGGCTCCAATCCATTGGAATAGCTGTTAGCCTTGAGGCATCATTATCAAAGGGCATAAAGGGGAAAGAAACCCTCTTCAGGGATATTATTACAGAAGGGAAATGGGAAGGTATTGCCTTTATTGCCCTTTATGATAAGAATGGCACTGCTATTTTACATTCTAATGACAAACTTGTTGGTAAAAGAATTGATGATGATTCTATAAAAAAAACAGTATCCACAGGAGAGACGATTTATGAGAAAAGAAGACTGGGCACAGGGGAGATTGCCTTTATGATAAATTTCCCTATTCTTATAAAAGGTATAGATAATATCTCTGTTTTAAGGATTGCTATACATACCTATCCCTTCGAAGAAACCTTAAGACAGGCAAGGCTTCAGATTATCAATGTATCAGTAATGCTTATTATTATATGGTTAATGGGTTATCTCTTTGTGAGGACAGTAAAGAGATCAGAGGAGCTAAAAAATATTGTAGAAGAGAGGGAGAGATTTGCCATTATTGGGGAGATGTCCTCTGTACTTGCCCATGAGATAAGGAATCCCCTTGGTAGTATAAAGGGATTTGCCCAATATCTTAAAGAGCAGGTCAGCAGAGATGGAAAAATAAGTTCAGACTACCTTGATATAATAATTTCTGAATCAAACAGGCTTGAGGCATTAACAGAAGACCTGTTGATGTATGCAAAACCATCTGAAATAAAGAGAGAGGAATTTAATGTAAGGGAACTCATAAATGAGGTTATTAGAGGCATGAATTGGCCTGAAGATATAAATATAAAGACCTCATTAGATGAAGACCTTACTATAACTACTGATAGAGCCAAGTTAAAACAGATCCTTATTAATATTATTCAAAACTCGATTGATGCAATTAAATATAACAAGAATCTTGAAAGGGGTTTTGGACTTATAGAAATAAAGGCGACTAAATCTACAGGTAAAATATTGATAACAATTAAAGATAATGGAGTGGGCATGCCCCAGGAAATAAAGGGGGAATTATTTAAGCCCTTTTTTACAACTAAGGCGCAGGGGACTGGTCTTGGTCTTTCTATTGTGGATAGGTTAATAAAATCTATAGGTGGAAAGATAGAATTTGAGAGTGAACCTGAAAGGGGAACTGTTTTTGAGATATCAATGCCAGAGGGGAAGTAACCATGTTAAAAGAAAATTTTAGGATACTAATAGTTGATGACGAAGAGCCTTTTCTGAAATTGCTTACAAATATCCTCAGTGATGAAAATTATACTGTAAAAGGTCTCACAGATCCTATTGATGCATTGAGATTGATAGAGGGCTTTAGCCCAAATCTGATAATCACTGATATGAAAATGCCCCATATGGATGGCATAAGATTTATGGAAGAGGTAAGAAAAAATAGGTTAGATATAGATTTTATTGTAATAACTGCCTTTGCAACAGTAGAGGATGCTGTAAAGGCTATGAAAATGGGTGCATCTGATTATATAACGAAACCACTTAAAAGTCCAGAACAGTTAAGGATTGTTGTATCAAAGATATACGAAAAACAGAGGCTTATAAGTGAAAATATATTGCTCAAATCAGAGATATTTGGGGATATGCCTCCTCTTAATGTTATATTTGCTGGAATAGAAAATATACTTGAGGATATAAAGGCTGTAGCTCCAACAGATGCAACTGTAATGATATATGGAGAAACAGGAACTGGAAAGAGTCTTATAGCAAAGGTGATTCATAAACTAAGTAAAAGGACAGGTCCCTTTGTTGATATAAATTGTGCTGCTATACCAGAAAGCCTTCTTGAATCAGAACTATTTGGTTATGAAAAGGGTGCGTTTACAGGTGCACAATCTATGAAAAAAGGAAAGTTTGAGCTTGCTAACGATGGTACAATCTTTCTTGATGAGATATCAGAGATGAGGCTTGAGATTCAGGCAAAGTTTCTAAAGGTTCTTCAAGAAAGGATATTCTCCAGACTGGGTTCTTTAAATGATATTAAGACTAACGCAAGGGTTATAGCTGCCACAAACAGAAACCTGAAAGAACTTGTTGGAGAAAAAAAATTTAGGGAAGACCTTTATTATAGGTTAAATGTATTTCCAATAACCATTCCTCCATTAAGAGAGAGAAAGGGTCATATCCCTGAAATAGCAAAATATTTGATAAAAACAATATCTGCAAGACTTGGAAAGGATATAAAAGAGATATCTAATGAGGACATGGAAAGATTATCTAAATATGAATGGACTGGAAACATAAGGGAATTAGAAAATGTAATAGAGAGAGCCATTATCCTCAGCAAAAGTGGGAGGATTGAAATACCCCCTTTAGAGCCAATTATTTCTGATTCAAGGAAATTAGAAGGGGATCTGAAGATGATTGAGATGAGTGCAATTGAAAATGCCCTTAAGAGAACAAATGGTAACAGAAGAAAGGCCGCAGAGATTTTAGGTATATCTTTAAGGGCATTACAATATAAGATAAAGGAGTATGGAATCAAGTGAAATTTTTATTAATACAATTAAAGGTAAATGCAGAAATTGCACTTGAGGTGCAAAAATTGCACAGGCATTAAGGGTAAGGATCTTAAATATCTTATCTAAGGAATCCCATTAGTTGCTCAAAATAATAAATTTACAGCCATAATCAGGTATATATTAAATTATTGGCATGATTATTGATTTTCCATAATTGTTATGAAAAAAGGCTTTTCAAATATAACTGTTTTGCTTATGGAAATCTTTCTTTTTCATTTAGGAAAGATAAATTACAAAAAAGGGGGTGATAATGTAATGAAAAGGTCTATAATTATCCTATTGGCATTTGTTATTGTTGCATCAGTTTCAGCAGGCGCAATGGCATTAGGACCAGGATATGGCAAAGGACCTATGTGGGCTAATCTATCTACTGAAGATGCCCAAAACTTTGCAAAATTCCAGAGTGAGACACTTCCGCTTAGGCAGAAGATGCTAGAGATCAGAGCCGATATAGCCAAATTAATGGCACAGACGCCTATTGACTGGGATGCTATAGCTGAGAAACAAAAAAAATTGGCAGAGATCAGGACAGAGATACAGAAAAGGGCTTATGAATATGGTGTGTCTGGTTGTGGTAATTGCAATAGGGGTTGCGGCAACCCTATGGGAATGGGAAGAATGATGATGTAAATATCTTGTCCTCTATCATAATTAGGGTTTATGAATTGTGAGGATAAGTATCTGATGAAGGAGGGGTAAAAGTCAACCCCTCTTTCACATTTTTATTTGTTTAATTTCACCCTAAAATAGGGGGGTAAAATTTCAAACAAGAAAACAATAACAAAGCTGGAATTTTTAAGTATGAAAAAAATCTTTACCTTAATAATATTTATAAATTTTTTTATTGTTTATCCCGTTTATGCTGAGTATGATATTACAGAGGGATATGATGAAAATACTGAGGTATCCCTAAAGGGGGTTGTGGTAGAAATTGGTACATATAATACTCGTATGAGGGGGCCTGTTATCCTTAAAATAGAGAATAATAAAAAGATCTATTATGTGGTCACATCGCCGAAATGGTATCTTTTACAGGAAGGTATAGATTTTTTGTCTAATAGTAGGGTTGAGGTTATAGGTTCTAAATATTTTGGCAGAGATGGGAATCTTTATATCATAGGCAGAGAGATAAGAGATCTTGAAACAGGAAGATTAATTATACTAAGAGACCTTCAATACAGACCAATCTGGAAGGGGCATAGAATGCTTAGGGGAAGATAAAATATCTCTTGTATATTCAAAATAACTCATTAGAACCTTCTTTACATAATTCTTTGTCTCATTAAATGGGATATCCTCAATAAACTCATCAGAGGATTTATATCTTCCATTTTTAAGCCATTCCCTAACAGCATTTTCTCCTGCATTGTATGCAGCAATTGCTGCAGGAAGTGATTGAAACTCCTCAAGAAGTTTTTTCAGGTAATAGGAGCCTATCAAAATATTTGTCTTAGGTTCATATAGGTCATCAGGGTTTTTTATCTTTATAGATAACTCCTTGCTAAGCCTTGATGCAGTCTCAGGCATTAGCTGTAATAATCCCTTTGCCCCTGCTATTGACCTTGCCTCACTGTCAAATCTTGATTCCTCTCTCATAATAGCAAGTATGAAAAATGGATCAATATTAAATTTTCTTGCTGCCTCTTGTACCTCTTGGGCATATGCTACAGGATAAAAAAGTCCTTTGATCTCTTCGTTATAGGGTATCTTTGATACAAGATTAACAGATAATTTATATTTGCCAAGTCTTTTTAGATAAGAACTAATAGCTATGAGTTTATTTGTTTCCTCTACCTTTTTAGAAAGATGCATTAATTCAAGCAGAACCTCATTTTTAAAACCAAGAATATCCAATATCCTAATCCTTTCCCCTAAGGTTTCATCAATCTGCCATTTGGTGTTTGAATCTTCTATGAATATTTCTCTCTTTTCATCGAATATTTTATTAATTCCTTCTCCGATTGTTGACAGCAGTGAGTAAAAATCGCGGTGAGTAATCTCTTTTTTTGCTATAGAAATAGATTTACTCTCACCGAGCATTTCTTCGCATTTATTTTTCCAGTAAAGGTATTTTGTATTTCTATTCATTTCATAAAGCCTTTGAAATATCATATGTGCCTGTTTATAATCCTCTGATAGATAGTAGGTCCATCCAATCTCCCATAGACTATTCTCTTTTTCAGATGGGTATTTAGAAATGACATCATTAAATATATTTAGTGCATTTTTAATATCCCCTTCCCTTCTTTTTATTGTCCCGTAAGCTATAAATAGGGAAGAAAATCTCTTGTCACCTGAACTAATAAATAAGGGGATTTTTTTTTCAAATGAGATTATATCCCTTGCCCTTAATAGAGAACGCCCTAACCAGTAATGATCATTGATTTGGTTGTATAGATCTGATGCCTCTTTGTACCTTTTCTGTCTAAAAAGCGAGTAAGCGTATCCTTCTATAGCCTCTTTCTTAATCTCTGGTTTTATTTTCTTTGCAATAACCTCTTTGAAACACCTTTCAGAATCTTTAAAAAGCCATGCATTATTTAGGTTTTTACAACGGCTGATAATGTCTTCTATAGTTAAATCACTTTCTGAGATCTCATTTAGGGCTTGTTTAGAAAATGGTGTGACTGAAATATATAAATCCTTAAAAATCCTTTTTGCCTTTTCTTTCTCATTGTTTTCCTTAAGATAAAGGGCATAAGAGTACTTCACGCTGTATTCTGTTGGATAATCTTTTATGAGAGCTTCATATAATTCAATGACATTTCCATTCTTTTTTTGGATTAATTCTATCTCTTTAATCCTCACATTTTTGATGAGGGGAGAATCCTTGTATTTCTCCTTTATGGTGATGAGGTCATTAACAGCCTTATCCAATTCATTTTTAGCCTCAAAGGCCTTTGCCCTCCAGAAAAGTGCATAGTCACCAAGGATTGGTAATCTTTCATATGCTGTGGTTAGTTGGGATATAGCACTTTCATAGTTATTCATATCAAGGCTATCTTTACCTTTTAGCAGATAGACAGTGGCATCATCAGCACTAAGGATTATTGGTGAGAGGATAAATAAAACAAAGGCAATTATTAGTAATAACAAACAAGATCTTTTAAACATTGTAATGCCGCTCAATTGCTTCATATCTCAAATTTATATTCAATACATAATGAATCTGCCAGTGCCTTATTTGTAACATACCCATTATAAGTATTAAGAGAACTTCTTATGGCAGGATCTTGTTTTATCGCCTTTTCAATGCCATCTTTAGCAATAATCCTAATATAAGGGAGGGTTGCATTAGCCAATGCAAGGGTTGAGGTCCTCGGATATGCACCAGGCATATTGGCAACAGTGTAGTGTATAATACCATCAACCTCATATACTGGATTATCATGAGTTGTTGGTTTAGATGTCTCCGCACATCCTCCCTGATCAACAGATACATCAACTATGACAGAACCTTTTTTCATTATCTTTAGCATTTCCCTTGTTATTAACACAGGTGTCTTTCCTCCTGGCACAAGGATCGCACAAATTACAATGTCACTGTTTTTAAGCTCCTCTTGTAAATTATCTATTGTTAGGGGAAGGGTCTTTACCCTTCCCAAAAATATCTCATCAATCCTTTGTAATCTATCTATGCCTCTGTTTAAAACAACCGTTTCTAATCCAAGCCCAATACATACACGAGCAGCATGGGTGCCTACAACACCTGCGCCAATTATTAATGCCCTTGCAGGAGGCACACCACAAATGCCTGTGGGCAAGACACCTCTGCCTTGATGAATCCTTTGTAAATAAAAAGAGCCTACAATAGGAGCCATTCTGCCTGCTATCGCGCTCATTGAGGCAAGAATAGGAAGGGTACCTTCCTTCTGGAGGGTTTCGTATCCCAATCCAGTAACCCTCTTTTTTAAAAGCATACTTGTAAGCTCGGGGTTTGAAGCTAAGTGGAGGAAGGTAAATATTATCTGACCTTCTCTAATCAAATCATATTCAAGGGGAAGGGGTTCTTTTACCTTTACTATTAAATCTGATTCCTTAAATATAGTCTCTTTATCAACAATTTCAGCACCTGCCTTTATGTATTCATCATCTAAAAAACCGCTACCCTCTCCAGCACTTTTTTCTATAATTACAGTGTGTCCATCCCTTTTAAGTTCCCTAACACCAAGAGGGGTAATTGCTACCCTATACTCATGGGTCTTTATCTCCTTTGGGATCCCAATAATCATATTAATACCACCCTTTGAAAACCTAATTTTGTTGGTGTAATAGTCCCTTTATGTATCTGAGTAAAAAATTAAAAATTTTTTAGATATTCCATATAACTATCGAAATTTCTCTTTATCTCACTAATGCTATCTCCGCCAAACTTTTCTAAAAAGGCATCGGCAATAACAATTGCTGTCATAGCTTCTCCAATAACCGATGCAGCAGGGACAGCGCATACATCAGACCTCTCATAGGCTGCCTCAAAAGGCTCCTTTGTTACAATATCTACTGATTGAAGGGGTTTTCTCAAAGTAGGAATGGGTTTCATCGCTGCCCTTATAACAATAGGCATTCCATTGGTGATTCCTCCCTCAATTCCTCCAGCGTAATTTGTCTTCCTGTAGAATCTATTTTTTTCATAAAATATCTCATCCATAACCTGTGATCCAAGTCCTTCTGCCATTTCAAATCCCTTGCCTATTTCTACCCCTTTTATAGCTTGTATTGACATTAATGCCTGAGCAAGCCTTCCATCGAGCCTTTTGTCCCACTGTGTATGGCTTCCGATGCCTGTTGGTGCGCCTTCTACAATCACCTCAAAAACACCCCCAAGTGTGTCCCCTTTGTTTAAGGCAGTGTCTATGAGTTCCATCATTTTTTTTGATGTAGCATCATCAGGGCATCTTACAGGAGATCTTTCGGCTCTATTGAAAATCTCTTTAAAATTTTTGATTTCTAATTTGGAATCTAAAATTTTCACACTACCAATCTGAGTAACATAGCTACCTATAGATATTTGAAACTCAGAGAGAAATTTTTTTGCAATTGCACCAACAGCTACCCTCATTGCTGTCTCCCTTGCGCTTGAACGTTCAAGGACATTTCTTATATCCCTATGTCCATATTTCATAGCACCTGCAAGATCTGCATGTCCTGGTCTTGGCCTTGTTACAGGGGGTATAGAACCTTGATGACTGACCTCTGATGACATCCCTTCCTGCCAGTTCTTCCAGTCCTTGTTTTCTATGAATATAGATATGGGAGAGCCAATTGTCTTTCCCCACCTTACTCCAGAGATTATCTCTGCGCGATCACTCTCTATCTTCATCCTACCGCCTCTCCCATAACCTGTCTGCCTCCTCTTAAGCTCCCTATTAATATCATCAGTAGATAAAGGGAGGTCTGAGGGTATTCCTTCAACTATACCAATTAATCCCCTTCCATGGGATTCACCTGCTGTGAGGAATCTGATAATCTTCATGATGAATTATTATTTCGGAATTTCGATTAAAATAATTATAATTAGTTAGTATATTTAAGATACCTGAAATTGATATAGTGGTCAATATAAAAAAGTTTATTTTTAGGTAGCATAAAATCTTCTGTGTAAAATCTTGAAGGGAAAAAGCATAAGAGTTGGGCATTTGTCAAGAAAATGGTGTCTACTCCGCAACCTACTGTTAAAAATCTGCATAAGTTCATAAACTATACTCCTTTATATTAGTCCTGTATATATGTTTCTGTAGCCCTTCAGGATACTTCTTATAACAAAAAAATTTTTCTATCTTTCCCTTAAGCATCTTTATATATGCTGGATATTTCTTTTCGTATCTACTACGGTGAAATCTCAGTAGAAGATTTCAAAAGAATAGCAGAGACATTACCTCCTGATAAACCTATAATAGATGTTAGAGATACAGATGAGGCTATGCATGGCATGTTAAAAGGTGCTAATATCAAGATAGATAAAGAGGGAAAATATGAAATTAGCAAGGAATAGCCAATAATAGGGAGAAAATACTAACATAAAAAGGGGGAATTTAGTTCCCCCCTTTTTATGGCGACCAGCTTGGGTTTGAGGCCTTAATGTCCTTTGGGGTGATTCTTTTCTGCTCTTCTCCGTTTGATCTCATGATGTATATTCCTTTTACGCCATCTCTGTCAGATGTAAAAGCAATATACCTGCCATCTGGCGAAAACGATGGATCTTCATTATTACCTTTGTCTGTTAATTGTCTTAAGTCACTGCCATCTGGCTTCATTGTGAATATCTGATTTTTTGAACCTGACATGCTTACAAAGGCAATCCTATCTCCCGTTGGAGACCATACAGGAGAGGTATTATATGAGCCTGTGAATGTCAATCTCTTTATACCATATCCATCAATGTCTGCAATATAAATCTGTGGGGTTCCAGATCTGTTTGAGACAAAAAGCAAACTATTGCCATCAGGTGAGACTGATGGGGATACATCTATCCAGGGTGAGGATATTAATTTTCTTCCCTTCATGTTAACAATATCTGCTATATATATGTCTGATTTGCCGTCCATAGTAGATGAGAATACAAACTCCCTATTATTAGGAAAGAAATTTCCAGATATATTTAGACCCCTTATAGCTAAGACATTCTTTTCCTTAAATGTATCCATTTCCAACATATATACATCCCAACTACGGTTCCTTTCAGCAGTATATAAAAGCTTAGAGCCATCTGTTGACCATCGGGGTGTTAGCAAGATATTTGCTTTTATATTAAGCCCCTGCATACGATGCCCATCCCAATCCATGATAAATATCTCCTGATTTTTTTGTTCTTTGTGATGGACTACAAATGATATCTTTGTTCTAAATATTCCCTTCTGTCCTGTAAGGAGTTTATAAATATCATTACTAATTGAGTGAGCAAGTGGCCTGATTAATGAGGCAGGTGCTGTATACTCTTTTTTTAACAACTCCTTTTCCTCTGAAACATCATAAGCTGATATAACAACACTAATATTTCTTCCAGAAACAACCCTTCCCTTTAATACTATCTCAACTGCAAGACCCTTCCAATTAAAAGGGTTAAATGGATCTTCAGGTCTCTCAATTTGAGCAGAGTCATCAATGCAATAAAAAATACCGGTAAAGTTGAGATCCTCTTTTATAATATCTGATACCTCTTTGCCGCCTACAAAGTTCTGGATAGCTATAGGAAATTTTTTAATCCCAGGAGATGTTATATCAATATAAATCTTTTCAGCATGGGCAGATAAAGGTGAAAAGTGAAAGGCAAAAAGCACTATAATCAATATAAAAAGGCATCGTATTAACTTATAAATCTTAAAGCAAATAGCTAATTTTTGTTCTGCTGTTTTGCTATCCCTTTGCCTTATCATGGCCTAAACCTCAACCCTATTTCCATATCCCTAACAGGTGGAGGTAATGGAGATGCCCTATTTATTGCCATTAAAACTGACCTATCAAAAAGCTTATTTCCAGAACTCTTTTCTATCCTTTCTATGGTTACACTCCCATCCCTTGCTATCTTAATAGATACAATTGCCTCCAAATCCCTTTCTAACCTCTCCGGAAATACCCATTGCTGCCTTATCTGCTGTACAATTAATGAGTAATAATCGTTGCCTATTCCCTGTGATAATATACCCTGAGATCCTGTATTAGCTACAGAGTGAGCAGATTGTGACTTTATCTCTGCCCTTTGATCTCTAACTCCAGAGCCTTGAGTACCTCCCACATCTATCATTTTTCTTAAAGCTACTATTCTTTCTATATCCTTCTTTGCCCTTAATGCATCAATGCTCTCCCTTACGATACTGTCATCAGACATAGTACTTTTTGTCTTTGCAGTAGAAACCTGTGTCTTTCTATCCTCTAATGCCTTTTTATCCCCTGTAGCATTTTTTTCCTGCGGTATATTTTTTATATCAACAGCTTTTGAGGAAATCTCTGATATAGATCTGCTTTCACCAATTGATTCAGAATCAACAAGTGTTACAATATAAGGCAATGACTGATTATTTTCAGAAGGGTATTTACTTATGATAAAAAAAAATAAAATTATCAATATATGAAGAAAAAAAGATATGCTTAGATCATTTGTTATCTTAGGCATTTGCTTTGGATCTTCAGATCTATTAAAAAGCCAAACTGCACTTTTTGCTTTATTAATTTTTTATAGAAATTTTTGGCTCCGTTATCATGCCGAGTTTTTCTATTCCTGTTGACTTTATCTCACCCATAATTTCAGCAACTAATCCGTATGGAACATCTCTATCAGCTTTGAGAAATACATTGGGATTCAGTTTGCTAATGGATGATAACTTTTCTATTAATTCATCCATTGTGACAAGTCTCTCGTTTAAATAGATTATCCCTCCTTTTTTTATCAATATAGTAACCCTTTCTTCAGGTGGGAGGTCTTTTCCCTTTGCCTTTGGGAGATTTATATCAATACCCTGTTGAAGTAATGGTGCTGAAACCATAAAAACAATTAATAGAACAAGCATCACATCAACAAGTGGTGTGACATTTATCTCTGACATAACAGTTCTTCTCTTGGTTATTCTCATTTCTAAATGCCCCTTTTGTTCACTTCTTCAATCTAAAATCCAGGAATATGTTAAAACTATTTTAGTATATAATCTACTAACTCCTCTGAAAAGTCTTCCATTTCTATTATCATTCTATTTGCCCTGCTCAGAAAATAATTATAAGTGACTACCGCAGGAATAGCTGCTGCAAGTCCAAGCGCGGTGGCTATTAATGCCTCTGCAATGCCTGGCGCAACTACAGCAAGGGATGCAGATCCAGTTGCGCCTATCCCCATAAAGGAGTTCATTATTCCCCATACAGTGCCAAATAGTCCTATAAATGGAGTTGTGGAACCAGTTGTAGCAAGGAAGTTTAGATACCTCTCTAATTTTGCTGACTCAAGGGCTGAATACCTCCTGAGCATTCTTTTTAGTTCATCCCTATCTGTATAGGATTTTTCAAGGTATACTGACCTAAACAGATTAGATAAAGGACTTACTGTATATCTTTTAGACAGGGGAACTAAGTCCTTCCCATCTTTTGTGGTTTCATAGGCCTTTAGAAAATTTTGCGTCTCCTTGTCTGCTTTTGAGAAGTGTCTCCATTTATGAAATATAATGGTCCATGATACAACAGAAAAGAAAAGCAATATAATCAATACTGTCTTTACTACATAACCTGCTTGTAATACTAATTTAAGCGCTGAATATTCCATAATATCAGATTTTATATCTCCCTAAATTATTTGTTTTAGTTCATTTACACATCTATAAATTTAAATAATACCTGTTAGAAAAGTCAAACCATAATCCACTAAAAACACTTGCCTATGCAGAGTAGATATGGCAAAAAGTTCAAAAAAGGAT
>CAZIMB010000033.1:0-18109 GCA_964540275.1 uncultured Nitrospirota bacterium
AGAGACCATATTAAATGTCCTTTTTATTTAAACAAAAATAAATGTGAAGGGAATGATCAAAAAATTGTTGTAACATGATAGGACCGTAACCTAAATTTTACATGCCTGTAATAATCATGTAACAAAAAGTTGGTATCTTTAAAATAAAAAGGTGGTAAATAACATGAAAAAAGATATAAAACCATATTTCATATGTCCCTATTTAAGGGGTAGCCATGAAGGCGCTATATGTATAGTTACTAATGAATTTATAAAAAATATAAATAATATTGATATTCATATCTGTATGAGCAGACATTATGAGGCCTGTAATATATATCATTTGTCTCTAAGAATGTCTGCAATGTCAAATCTTTCAACAGTAGACATAGCTGATACATTGTAATTTTTACATTAACGAGAAATCTTTGTAAGGAGGTGATAGGCAAAATGTAATTTATTTAGGTTTAAATTTAAAGAATTTAAGGAGAAATTAAAAAATCAAGGAGGTTGAAGATGTTAAAAAAGTTTGTATTTTGGATCATTTGTTTTATGGCAATTGCAATTTATGCCAATCCAACAATAGCACAAGAAAAGATTGTTAGAATAGACGGTTCAAGCACAGTCTATCCAGTTATCGAAGCTGTTGCAGAGGAGTTTCAAAAGGCAAAGAAAGGTGCAATAAAGGTAACAGTGGGAATCTCCGGAACAGGCGGGGGATTTAAAAAGTTCTGCAGGGGGGAGACAGATATATCAAATGCATCAAGACCGATACTTAAAAAAGAGATTGATGAATGCAAAAAGGCAGGGATTGAGTATATAGAACTTCCAATAGCATATGATGGTTTAGCAGTAATAGTTAATCCTAAAAATGACTGGGTCAAATCACTAACTGTAGAAGATCTTAAAAAGATGTGGGAGCCTGAGGCAGCTGGGAAAATTACAAAATGGAATCAAATAAGACCCGAATGGCCTGATGCCCCATTAAAACTGTACGGACCAGGTGTTGACTCAGGGACATTTGATTATTTCACTGAGGCTATTGTTGGAAAGGCAAAGTCTTCAAGAGGCGACTTTACATCCAGCGAAGATGACAATGTTCTGGTGCAAGGAATAAGTGGCGATAAAAATGCACTCGGATATTTTGGTTTAGCATATTATGAAGAAAATAAGGGCAAACTAAAACTTATTCCTATCGTTAATCCAAAAACAAATAAAGCGGAGCTTCCATCTGAGAAAACTGTAATGGATGGCTCTTACCAGCCTTTGTCAAGGCCTTTGTTTATCTATATCAATAAGAATTCTGTTGATAAGCCTGAAGTAAAGGAGTTTGTTGAGTATGCGATCAAAAATGCCCCAAAACTTATAAGGCAGGTAAAATATATTCCTTTGCCTGACAAGGCATATAAGTTAGTAGAAGAGAGGTTTGCAAAAAGAAAAACTGGCTCAGTTTTCGGTGGTGAACCAGAGGTAGGTCTCACCGTAGATGAGCTTCTCGTTAGAGAAACAAAATATTAAATCAATCTACAAAAAAGGCAGGTTATTTACCTGCCTTTTTTGTAGATAAAATGTAACATTTCTGTAATATTTTTGTAACATTATTGTAACAAAAAAATATTAGTATTTATACTTATGAAAAAAAATAAGGTAAGCAGGGCAAAAGAGAAATTCATTGAGATAATTTTATTTTTAAGTGCTCTTTTATCAGTATTTATAACTATCAGTATTGTTGTTATTTTATCTTATGAAGCATTTGGTTTCTTTAAAGAGGTATCATTAAAGGAATTTCTTACAGGAACCCAATGGACACCCCTTTTTGCTGAACCAAAATTCGGAATTCTTCCTCTCGTTGCAGGTACACTTCTTACTACATTTATTGCCCTCCTGATTACCCTTCCCATTGGATTAATTACAGCAATTTATCTAAGCGAGTATGCCCCTCATAAGGTCCGGGAAATAATAAAACCAATACTTGAGTTGTTAGAGGCTGTTCCTACTGTTGTTTATGGATATTTTGCCCTTTTATTTTTAACTCCCCTATTACAGAAATTTCTACCTGATCTTTCAAGCTTTAATGCATTGAGTCCTGGTATTATAATAGGTATAATGATTATCCCTTATGTAAGCTCTGTAAGTGAGGATGCCCTAAAGGCCGTTCCCATGCACATAAGGGAGGGATCTTATGCGATGGGTGCAACAAAACTACAGACAGCATTTAAGGTATTAATTCCAGCAGCCTTTTCAGGCATAGCTGCAGCATTTATTATGGGTTTATCAAGGGCAATAGGCGAAACAATGGTAGTAGCTATAGCAGCAGGAATGATGCCCAATTTTACCTTTAATCCCCTTGAGCCTATACAGACCCTTACATCTTACATTGTACAGGTAAGTTTAGGTGATGTGCCTCATGGCACCCTTGAATATAAAACTATATTTTCAGCAGGAATTGTCCTCTTTCTAATGACCTTAATATTCAATATAATAGGATTCTGGCTTAAGAAAAAAATTAGGGAGGCCTATTAAGAACAATGGAGGATATAAAAAAACGAATTGCAACCAACAAATTGCGGAATTATATATTCATGATAATTGGGCTTTTATCTACCCTTGTTGGTCTTATTCTCCTACTTGTACTCTTTATTGACCTTTTCTTAGATGGTTATCCAAGATTAAGCTATAAATTCTTTACCTCATTTCCCTCAAGATTTCCTGAAGAGGCAGGTATACTATCAGCCTGGGTTGGAACAAGCCTTTTGATGCTCGTAACTGCTGCAGTAGCTATCCCATTAGGTGTTGGTGCAGGCATATATTTAGAGGAATATGCTGGTAAAAACTGGGTTACAAATATTATAGAGATAAATATAAGTAATCTTGCAGGAGTTCCATCCATTATTTATGGGCTTCTCGCACTTGGGTTGTTCGTGTATTTTTTTAAGTTTGGCGAAAGTATTCTTACTGGTGGTCTTGCACTTGCCCTACTAATACTTCCTATGGTGATAATGGCAACGAGAGAGGCAATAAGGGCAATCCCTAACTCTATAAGGGAGGCATCATATGCACTCGGTGCTACAAAATGGCAAACAGTAAGAAATCACATCATACCATATTCTGCAGGAGGCATACTCACTGGAATAATAATAGGGCTTTCAAGGGCAATTGGCGAAACAGCTCCTATAATAACTGTCGGAGCTTTAACATTTATCGCATTTTTACCCTCCCCTCCCATAACATCAGAATTTCCTTTTATTTCGTTTAAATGGCTAAAGGATCCATTTACTGTTATGCCTATACAGATGTTTAATTGGGTATCACGTCCTCAGGCTGAATTCCATATAAATGCTGCTGCAGCAGGAATCGTGCTTCTTATAATGACCTTAATTATGAATGGAATTGCAATCTACATTAGATATAGATTCAGAAAAAAGATAAAATGGTAATACCTGTTTATATACAAGGAGCAATTAATGTCACCCTCGGAAAAAATTAAATCAGAAGTAAAAAAACTAAATTTTTATTATGGTAATATCCATGCGCTAAAGAATGTTAACCTTCATATTTATGACAAAAAGATTACTGCCCTTATAGGACCTTCAGGATGTGGTAAGACTACACTTCTTAGATGTTTTAACCGAATGCATGACCTTTATCCCCATAACAGATATGAGGGAGAAATAATATTATATCCTGATAATATTAATATTATAAGCAAAGAGATAGATCCTATAGAAGTGAGGATGCGCATAAGCATGGTCTTTCAAAAGCCAAACCCCTTTCCTAAATCAATTTATGAAAATGTGGCTTATGGACTAAGGGTTAGGGGTATTAATAAAAAAAGCATACTTGATGAAAAGGTAGAGTCATCTTTAAAAGGAGCTGCCTTATGGCATGAGGTAAAAGACAGGCTTTATGAATTAGCCTTTAATCTATCCGGGGGTCAGCAACAGAGACTATGTATAGCAAGGGCATTGGCAACAGACCCGGAAATCTTGCTTTTTGATGAGCCCACATCTGCCCTTGATCCTATTTCAACTGCAAAAATTGAAGAACTTATGATAAGTTTGAAAGAGCAGGTTACTATTCTTATAGTCACTCATAACATGCAACAGGCAGCAAGGATATCTGACTGGACAGGATTCATGATGCTAGGAGAATTGATAGAATTTGATAAAACCGATAAGATATTCACAGCACCCTCTGAAAAACTTACAGAGGAATATATTACAGGGAGGTTTGGATAATGAGCATCCTTGATGAAGAAATTCAAAGATTGAAGGAGAGGATTTTAAAAATGGGGGCTATGGTTGAACTATCCATCAAGGACTCGATCCGCTCCCTTGTAGAAAGAGACAATGAGCTTGCAAAAAAGGTAATAGAAATGGATCATAAGATAAATGCCCTTGATGTGGAAATAGATGAGGAGTCAATTAGGCTAATTGCCTTAAGACAGCCAATGGCTGTCGATCTTAGGTTTATAACAACAGCCATGAAAATAACCACTGACCTTGAAAGGATGGCTGACCTCTCTGTTAATATCGCTGAGAGGGCACTTGAACTCAATCAGGAACCTATACTAAAGCCATATATTGACATTCCAAGGATGTGCCAGATCACACAAGGAATGACGAGAGATGCATTAGATGCCTTTGTCCGAAAAGACAAGAGGCTTGCGATGGATGTAATTATGAGGGATGATGAAGTAGATGACCTTAAACATGAGGTATTGAACGAGCTACTTTTTTTTATGGTTCAAGACCCCACAACTGCATCACGGGCAATGAAGGTAAGTTTTGTGGCACAATATCTCGAAAGAATAGCTGACCATGCCACTAACATAGCTGAAATGGTAATTTATTTAGTAGAAGGAAAGATAATCAGGCACATGGCACTTCCAGAGGAGTAATATTTTTAAAACCCTAATACTGAAGAAAAAAAAGAATAAATAATTCATCTCCTCTGCCATCGAATGTATTAAAATTTAAGAATGGTCAGCTTGAAACCCCTAAAGAGATAGCCTCATTTCTTATTATCATTATCTATAAAATAATATCTTTTTACGGTATATTTACTACTATTTCATATGTACCTAAACCTATCCTATCTGCGATCCCATTCTGCCAAAGGAGTTCCATTGCCTTCACCTTTGCATTTCTCGGCACCATTAATATAAGCTTGGAACCAGGTTGAAGCATCTCTTTCCATTTCTCTGCCCTTTCAGAATTTATACTACTTTCTGTCTCTACTTCCATCAAAGCAAGGATAAGTCCCTGATTGGAAAGTATTAGATCTGGGTCTCCAGAGGGATTAACCCTTATCTCTTTATAATCCTTAGAGAGTTTATGTAATAGAAAATCAACTATCAAATCATGTAACAGCTTTTCATTTTTCATATGTACCTCTATATTTATCTTCGGTTCTTTGTAAAATCAACTTTAATTATATGTCCCCCTTTTTTATCTTTCTGTACTTTTTGCTCTTTTTTAGTCTTAAATTCATCTATTGACTCTATACCCTCTTTATGGCTGATTTTAGACTGGTCTCCGCTTAATGGTTCATAGCCAAAAAGTCCTTGACTTTTTGAAGATACCTCTGTAGGTTGTGGAGATACCACAAATTGTGCATACAAATCCGGAGAATATATGGCAATAATGTCATCTTCAGGAATAAAACATTTTTGTGGTGTTGTTCCAAAAACAAGTGTGGCATTAATACCCTGTTCATCCCAATGAAACTTCATCTTTGAATTAAAAACAAGGACAATTCCATTTTCTTTTTCTTCAGATGTAAACCCCCTGTTGCCTATTATTACACGGTCGGAATATCTTACGACTATAAATACCCTTCCTACCATATTAATGAATTCAAAAAATATATGTTTCTTTAAGTTATTTAAATTTAAACTCATTTCCTATTTTTATTTTGCAAGAGTTTTAGTTAATAGTATATTATAAATGAATTGCATTATAACATCTTTAAGCCAAAAGGTAAACTTATGAGAATAGAAGATAAAGAAATAGGAACCCTATCACCAGAGCTAAACCAAGAGGAGATGCCTTATGAATTAAGTCTTAGGCCAAGACTTCTTGATGAATTTATTGGTCAAAATAGCATAAAGGAAAATCTAAAGGTCTTTATAACTGCTGCTAAACTCCGAAAGGAATCCCTTGATCATGTTCTTTTCTGTGGACCTCCAGGTCTTGGAAAGACAACATTAGCTACAATAATAGCAAATGAGATTTCTGCCTCAATAAAAATAACCTCAGGACCAGCCCTCGAAAGGCAAGGTGATGTTGCCGCAATACTTACAAATCTTGCTGATATGGATATACTTTTTATAGATGAGATTCATAGGCTTCCAAGGGTTGTTGAAGAGGTTCTGTATCCAGCTATGGAAGATTTCAAACTGGATATTATTATTGGACAAGGGCCAAACGCAAGGACATTAAAAATAAATCTACCACGCTTTACGCTTATTGGAGCTACAACAAGAACTGGTCTATTAACCTCACCCCTGAGGGATAGATTTGGAGTTATATGCAGGCTTGAGTTTTACAAAGTAGAGGAATTAAAAGAGATAATCAATAGGTCAGCAGCCCTTTTAGGCATTGAGATAAAGCCTGATGCCTCATTGGAGATAGCAAAGAGGTCGCGAGGAACCCCAAGGATTGCAAATAGATTATTAAAAAGGATAAGGGACTTTGCTATGGTAAAAGGCAATGGTATCATTGATATGGATATAACACAAAATTCATTAAAGGCACTTAATATTGATAGCTTAGGCCTTGATGAGATAGACAGAAAATTGCTTCTGACATTAATAGAAAAATTTAACGGTGGTCCTGCTGGAATAGACGCAATCGCAGCCTCTCTAAGAGAGGATAGGGAAACTATAGAGGATGTCTACGAGCCATACTTGTTGCAAGAAGGACTGATTGAAAGGACATCAAGGGGAAGGATTGCTACAAGATTTGCCTATGAACACCTCGGTAAAAAGGCTCCATCCGGATTGTTTTAGATTAATTGTCATCTATTTGGTTCTTAAACTCTATGAAATTTGTTATTCATGAACACCAAGCAAGCCATCATCACTTTGACTTAAGATTACAGATTCACGGTGTTTTAAAATCATGGGCAGTACCCAAGGGTCCATCTATGAACCCTAAGGATAAGAGGCTTGCAATAATGGTTGATGATCATGATATTGAATATCTAAACTTTGAGGGAATTATACCTGAAGGTCAATATGGCGCAGGAATAGTAACTATATGGGATAGTGGTGATTACAAACTCATCAGGGGAGACATAGAGTCAGGAATGATAGAGTTTTTTCTAAAGGGTTCAAAGCTCAAAGGGTTATTTATGCTCATAAAAATGAAAGGTAAAAAGAAGGAGTGGCTTTTAATAAAGAAAAAAGATGAGTTTTCATATGCAGGATTACATAATAATAAAGGGCGCGAGGGAACATAATCTCAAAAATATAGATCTGACTATCCCAAGAGATAGGCTGATAGTAATTACAGGTCCTTCAGGTTCAGGTAAATCTTCTATTGCTATGGATACAATATATGCAGAAGGACAGAGAAGATATGTTGAGAGTCTTTCAGCCTATGCAAGGCAGTTTCTTGAACAGATGCAGAAGCCTGATGTGGACTCTATAGATGGACTATCCCCTTCTATATCAATAGACCAAAAGACCATAATAAGAAATCCTCGTTCAACAGTAGGTACTATTACAGAGATATATGACTATATGCGTGTTCTAATGACAAGAATTGGTGTGCCCTATTGTTACCAGTGTGGTTCTGTTATAACTACTCAGGATTTGCATAATATTATACGATCTGTATTGTCTTTGCCTATAGGAACAAAGATTCAGATACTCTCACCGATAGTAAAAGAAAGAAAGGGTGAATATAAAAAGGAATTACAGCAGATGAGAATGGATGGTTTTGTTAGGGCTAGGATTGACGGAAAGATGATAGACCTTACACAAGAAATTAGCCTTAAGAAACAGATCAGACACACTATAGAGATTGTTATAGACAGATTTATAATAAAGCCTGCCTTAGAAAGACAGATTAAACAGTCAATTGACACAGCCCTGAAATATGCTGACACTGTGATAATCAATCTGCTTGATGAAAACAAGGATATTTCTTTTAGCAGAAAACTTGCATGCCCAAAATGTGGAATAAGTTATCCCGAAATAGAGCCTAGATTATTCTCTTTTAATAGCAGGTATGGCGCTTGCCAAAGATGTGATGGGCTTGGTATAGAGGGTATTGATGAGGAATTTCGTAGTAAGGCTGTTGGATCCTGGGCAATAAATGAAGAACTTTCTCAAGCCAACCCTTGCAAGGAATGTAATGGCATGAGATTAAGAAAAGAGGCATTGAGTATAAAAATAAGTTCTGAGTCCCCTGAAACAGGAATTAAAAATATTAGTATTGGTGAATTCAGTGCAATGTCAATAAAAGAGGCAATTGATTTTATAAATGCAATTAAACTCTCTGAAAGGGAAAGGATAATCTCAAAAAGAATTCTTAAGGAGGTAAGGGACAGATTATTTTTCCTTGATAATGTAGGATTAGGCTATTTGACCCTTGATAGGTCCTCATTGACACTTTCTGGAGGAGAGGCACAGAGAATTAGACTTGCAACACAGATAGGTTCATCCCTTACAGGTGTTCTCTATGTACTTGATGAGCCAAGTATAGGACTTCATCCTAAGGATTGTCAGAAACTTATAAAAGTTCTATCTCTTATTAGAGATGCAGGAAATACTGTTATTGTGGTTGAGCACGATGAAGAGATAATAATGAATTCAGATTATGTTATTGATATGGGACCTGGAGCAGGAAAAAATGGTGGATGGGTTATAGCTACTGGTTCACCAAAAGATATTATTAATAATAAATCCTCAATAACAGGTAAATATCTAGATAGGGAATTAAGCATCTCTATACCTAAAGCAAGAAGAGTTCCAAAGGATTATATTCGTATAATAGGTGCATCTGAATTTAATCTAAAAAATATTAATGTTTCAATCCCACTTGGTGTATTTCTGTGTATTACTGGTGTATCTGGTTCTGGAAAGAGTACACTTATATTAGAGATCCTTTATAAAGCCTTGGCAAGGCATATTTACAAAAGCAACACGATACCAGGAAGACATAAATCAATAGAAGGGATAGAAAAAATAGACAAGGTTATATGTATTGATCAATCTCCTTTAGGAAGGACTCCAAGATCAAATCCAGCTACCTATACAGGAATATTTACCTTTATTAGAAATTTATTTTCCCAGCTTCCAGATGCCAGGGTGAGGGGCTATACTGCTTCAAGATTTAGCTTTAATGTGCCAGGTGGAAGATGTGAGGCTTGTCAAGGTGACGGTCAGAAAAAGATAGAAATGCACTTTTTACCTGATGTTTATGTTACATGTGATGTTTGTAAAGGCAAAAGATATAATAAAGAAACCTTGGAGATTTTATATAAAGGTAAAAATATATCAGATATACTGGAAATGACTATATCAGAGGCTCGTGAATTTTTTCAAGCAATCCCTGTTTTAAAACAACGGCTTGATATACTTGAGGAGATAGGGACAGGATATCTAAAGTTGGGGCAACCAGCTACTACCCTATCAGGTGGTGAAGCTCAAAGGATTAAACTTTCAAGGGAATTAGGCAAAAAAGAGACTGGTAATACCCTTTATATACTTGATGAACCAACAACAGGCCTTCACTTTGTTGATATACAAAGATTGCTTAATATCATTAATAGACTTGTTGATATGGGCAACACAGTTATTGTAATTGAGCATGATCTTGATATTATAAAATCATCTGATTATATTATTGACCTTGGTCCAGAAGGGGGAGAAAAGGGCGGTAAGGTTATCGCAACTGGCACCCCTGAGGATGTGGCAAGAAATAGGGATTCCTATACAGGAAGGTTTTTAGCAAAAAAGATATATGCATAAAATTCAGGCAATGGGCATTTCAGAAAAAGATTTGATAGTAAAAAAAAGAAAATCCCTTTCAGTTTTTATTTTTATATTTCTTTACTTTTTAATGCTTTTTTTTGTTTCCTGTAACTCCCCTAAAGAGAGTTTATACAAAGAGAGCAGAAATGCAATGTATACTATTGTGTCTATAACTGTTTCATCTGACTCGGAGAAAAAATCAAAAGAAGCAATTGATAAGGCTTTTAATGAGTTAAATAGGCTGGAAAGGCTCTTAAATTTTTATTCAGAAGACAGCGAGATATCAATGATTAATAAATATGCTGGAGAAAGACCTGTAAAGGTATCTCAGGATACATTTGATATTATACAAAAGGCGATATATGTCTCTGAACAAACAGAAGGGATGTTTGACATTACAGTAGGTCCTCTTGTTAGGGTCTGGGATTTCCAGAATGCCTTAATCCCCGAGGATCAAATAATTAAAGATAGGACTAAACTTATAGGGTATAAAAATATTATCCTTGATAAGGAAAGATCTACTGTATTTCTTAAAAAGAAAGGGATAGAGATTGATTTAGGGGGGATTATTAAGGGTTATGCAGCAGATAAGGCAGTTGATGTATTAAAGAAAAATGGAATAAAGTCTGGAATTGTTGCTGTTGCTGGAGATATAAAGACATTCGGGATGAGACCTGATAATAAACCATGGAGGGTAGGCATTCAGAATCCAAGAGAAAAGGGTTATAATGATGAGATTATTGCAGTTATTGATATTTCTGATTTAGCTATCTCTACATCAGGTGATTATCAAAAATATTTTATAAAGGATGGGAAGAGGTATCATCATCTGTTAAATCCAAGGACAGGGCATCCTGTTAATGACTTTCAGAGTGTTACCATAATAACAGATGATGCAGCATTAGCAGATGCCTTTGCAACAGGCATTTTTATACTTGGGCAAGAAAAAGGAATTAACTTGCTTAAAAGATTAGGACTTGATGGCATTATAATTAATATAGATGGTAAAATTATTACTACTGATGGGATAAAAGATAAGATCAAATTTATTAAAGAGCAGAATCGGTAGTAAAAAAACTAATATAACAATGAAACAACATGCAGATAACTTGTCCTATATGTAAAAAGAAAACCACATGGGAAGAAAATCCATGGAGACCCTTTTGTTCTGAAAGATGCAAACTAATAGACTTAGGAAAATGGGCATCTGAGGAATATAAAGTTCAAGGAGAAAGGATGGAAAAGGAAGAGGAGAAAAAAGAGTCTAATCATTAGTATATAAGCAAGGAGGATTAATAAATGACAAGAGTTATTGTTATGGGTGCAACAGGTAGGATGGGAAGCAGGATTACTGCCCTTTCAAAGGATTATCGTGATTTAAAGCTTATTGGAGTTGTTGAGAGAAAGGGACATGAAGCCATAGGCAAAGATATTGGCACAATAGTTGGAATTGGTGAAATTGGTATTAGGCTAACAGATAAGCTTGAGGAAATTATTGATAGCTGCGATGTTGTAATTGACTTCACATCTGTAAACGCTACTATAGAACATCTAAAAATTGCCTCTGAGAGGAAAAAATCTATGGTAATTGGGACTACGGGATTCTCTAAAAAAGAGATCGGCTTAATTAAAGAGATAAGTAATGATGTTGCTGTTGTCCTTTCTCCAAATATGAGCGTTGGTGTAAACCTACTTTTAAAGGTTTTACAGGATATTGCGAAGGTTTTAGGTGATGATTATGACATTGAGATAATAGAGGCACACCATAGATTGAAAAGGGATGCTCCAAGCGGAACTGCTATGAAAATGGCTCAAGTAATTGCAGAGTCACTCAATAGAGACCTTGACGAAGTGGCTGTCTATGCGAGAAAGGGGTTAATTGGAGAAAGAACTACAAAGGAAATAGGTATTCAAACAATAAGGGCTGGAGACATTGTTGGAGAACATACTGTTCTGTTCGGAGGACTGGGAGAGAGAATAGAGATTACCCATAAGGCATCAAGTAGGGATACATTTGCAAGAGGTGCCTTAAAGGCAGCGATATGGGTTTCAGGCCGTAAGCCTGGACTCTATGATATGCAGGATGTTTTAGGGCTTAAATGATCATTAACCCCAAAAATGCAATTAAAATATCTAACCCATACAAAAAATGGATAGAAAAGAGAGAGGGAATGTAAGTAGTCCCATTCAAAGGTGAATAATAGAAAAAATTCTATATAGGGATTTAAATTATAAGGAAATAAGTGTAAGCTATGCCAATTTTTCTAATTTTATCTTCGCTACCCGCTGACCAACCATCTCAATAATCTTCAATCTCTTATCATTAATCTCTATAACATCTCCTGTCTTTGGTATCCTTTGAAGATAGGTAACAACATAACCTCCAAGAGTTTCATATTCAGAGGACTCTGGGATTTCTATATTATAATCCTCTTTAAGATCTCTTACGCTTATTGAGGCATCTATTATTAAAGAACCATCACTAAGTTGAATAATTGGGCTTTCAATATCATATTCATCCCTTATCTCTCCGACAATCTCTTCTAATAAATCCTCAAGTGTTACAAGGCCTGATACTGCTCCGTATTCATCTATAACAATTGCCATATGTACCCTCTTTTTCTGCATCTCTCTTAGAAGAATGCTTATCTTCATAGTTTCAGGGACAAAAAAAGGTGGTTTAATGATTTTATGCAGTTCAAATGTAGCAGATTTTGAAAGTATATTATAAAAGTCTTTTGCATAAAGAATACCCCTTATATCATTTATGTCCTTACCAATTACTGGATATCTGGAGAATTTTTCTTCAGAAATAATTGATTTTACCTCATCAGAAGACATGTTGATATTAATAACAACCATCTGTGGGACAGGCCTCATTACCTCTTTAACTGATGTATCTGTAAATTCAAATACACTATGAATGAGTTCTTTTTCCTCAGATTCAAATATCCCCCTTTCCCTTCCTTCTTCTATAAGAAGTTTTATCTCTTCCTCTGATATATAACCCCTTTCCGTAAATGCCCTTTTACCAAATGGTCTTAGTAAGATATTGGTGCTTGTTGTTAATATGTTTACAAAAAAAGCGGTGAGTTTTAAAAATCTATTTATTAATGGTGCCGTCAATAAACCTATGCTTTCAGGATTTGATAGGGCTAAAGACTTTGGGACGAGTTCTCCAAAGATAAGGAGCAGATATGTAATGAGAAATACAACTATTCCTATCGCCAATGCCTCACTGTATGAGGAAATAAAAGGTATAGGAAGTGCCATTAATATGGGTTTTATCACCTGTACAGCAGTGACACCACCTATAGCAGATGCGAAAACCCCTGCTAAAGTTACACCGATCTGGATTGTGGCAAGAAACTTATCTGGTTCACCTCGTAACTTGTCCAATATATCGGCACTTTTTACTCCCTGTTTTATTAAATGTTTGATACGGCTTCTTCTAATTGTGACCACAGCAATTTCAGCAGCAGCAAAAAAGGCATTTGTAATTATGGCTAGAGATATTAGAAATATGTCAAACCACATATATTATTGAACTAATAAAGATGACAATAAATAGTTGGGGGTTGGGGGTTTTTCTAAATGGGTAATTAGAATCCATATTTAAAATTATAGCATATTTTTGTTTATGCTAATTAAAGACTTCAATATCCATAATATGTAAATAATATTTGCATAGGCAAACCAGTTATGGCTAAGGGCCTTTAGACGCAATGGTTAAAATCTTTCGTTTGCACATAAACAAAGACCTTCTAAATCGCTTGATTAAGGATTATGGTAATTATAACTGACAATTATATTAGAATTTAGGTTAAACCTTTAATTATGCCCAAAATCTTGAAATAATAGGTAATAATATATTTTACATATATACGGTTTAAGGATTGACTGTTAGTATCATTTTAACTATCTCGGGATAGTGGGCAATTAACCTTAACTCATCATCAGTTAATGTCTTTTGTGTATGCAGATTAGCATATTGCACAAGCTCAAGGATTTTTCTTGCCTCATTATCATCATGAAATTCTATGCCAAGCTTGCTATAGACATGTCTAAATCCTTTGATCCCACCATATTCCCCTGTGGTTATAATACGACCTGTTTCTACAAGCTCAGGCTCTCCCCTTCCTACGTCTTCTGGGTCATAGAGCTCATAATTTCTTCTATCTTTCAATGCACCATCTGCGTGTATTCCAGATTCATGGGCAAAGGCATTTGCCCCAACCCCTGGCTGGTTGATAGGTATTGGAATGTTAAATGCATAGGATGCATAACGTGCAATCTTCCATGCCTTTTTCAGGTCAACATGTTCGTCTAAAGGCACCTTTTCCTTAAGACCATGAGAAAATTTAAGGGCAAGGATTGTAGAGACAAGGTCGCAATTTCCAGCCCTCTCACCATATCCATTTAATGTAGTATTAATGTAGGCATCAATACCAGCCTCTATTGCTCCTTGGGCACCTGCAACAGAAACAGCTTCAGCCATACCAAGGTCATTATGGCAATGCATCTCTATCGGAAATTTTGTAGCAAGTGCGAGGGTTTTTATTCTTTCATATATTGTTATAGGATCATCGGCTCCAAGGGTATCACAATACCTAAACCTGTCTGCACCAGCCTCTTTTCCTGTCATAATAAAATCAATTAATCTATCTAACTCTGTCCTTGATGCATCTTCAGCATTAAGACCAACTGTCTCTGCTCCAAGCTCCTTTGCAAGTTTAATAGACTCAGAGACAGAGCGAAGGATATCCTTCCAAGTTTTTTTCCCCAAAAATTTTCCACGGAGCATAATCTCTGATGTTGACATAGATACATTCAGGTGTTTTAAATTTGGACAATTCTTGAACGCCAATTGAACATCTTCAGGTACTGCCCTGCACCATCCCTCAAGATGAATCCTCTTCATTACACCGAGTTTAAATAATTCAAGATTTGCATTTATATAATTTACTTCATGCCTCAAGGTAGGAAAACCTATTTCACTTTGATAAATGCCCATCTCATCAAGATAAATATTTAGCATTGTCTTTGACAGCTTTGGAAGCAATATCCTTGAGGTCTGAACCCCGTCTCTGTTTGTCACATCAATTAAATAAACCTTATTATTCATATACCTCCTTTATTTTCAAGCTTGAAGCCATTGGCTACAGACTAAAGAATTTCTTCATCCCTACATTGTCTCTTGCCAATAGCCTGTTGCCTATTTTTTCTTTGTGATCTCCCTTGCCATAGCAACCTTTCCAGTTCTGACAAATTCTTTTATTCCCATAGGTTTCATTAATTCAATAAATGCCTCTATTTTCTTTTCATCACCTGTAATCTCAATTGTATATGTTGAAGGGCTTGAATCTACAACCCTTCCCCTGAATATTTCAGCTAATCTGAGAACCTCAGCCTTATCTTGTTGTTTTGGGGCAACCTTGATTAGAATCATCTCTCTTTCCACATGGTCAAATTCTGTAAGGTCAACAACTTTTATAACATCAATAAGTTTATTTAACTGTTTTGTAATCTGTTCAATAACCCAATCATCTCCAGAGGTAACAATTGTCATTATAGATATATTTGGATCAATTGTTTCACCAACAGATAAACTTTCTATATTATAACCTCTACCACTAAAAAGGCCTGCAACCCTTGAAAGAACTCCAAATTTATTCTCAACAAGAACAGAGATTGTATGTCTCATATATCCTCCAAAATCAGTGAACAGTCATTAGTAAATAGTATTTAGTAAAAAACCTTTAATGAAATTTCTATTCACAATTTAATATCAACATTATTTCACTGCCCTAAGTTTTTTTTCAACCTTTTTTTCCTTTTCATCAAATAACATTGAATCAAGAGTAGCTCCTGCTGGAACCATGGGAAATACCTTTTCTTTCCAGTCAACGTGAAAATCTATAAGAACAGGCTGTTTTATTTTAATAGCTTCCTTTATTATAGGTTCTACTTCGCTAGGTTTCGTTGCCCTTAATCCAACAGCTCCATATGCATGGGCAAGTTCAACAAAATCAGGTGTGGTTTCTGTTTTTAAATGCACATGAGAGTATCTTTCTTGAAAGAAAAGCTCCTGCCATTGTCTCACCATACCAAGATAATGGTTATTTAAAATAGCAACCTTTACAGGAAGCTTGTAGATAACTGCTGTTGCAAGCTCCTGTATATTCATCTGGATGCTTCCATCACCAGCTATATCAATAACGAGCTTATCAGGATGGGCAAGCTGGGCGCCAATAGCTGCAGGGAAACCATAGCCCATTGTTCCAAGTCCACCTGATGTCAAGAGTCTTCTTGGCTTATCAAATTTATAGAATTGTGCAGCCCACATCTGATTCTGACCAACCTCAGTAGTTATAATAGCATCGCCTTTTGTGATTTCATATATCTTTTCAACAACAAACTGTGGTTTGATTACATTAGGATCATATGTGTAACTCAATGGTCTTTCTTTTTTCCATTCTTCTATCTGTTTTAACCAAGATTTTCTTACTTCCTCCCATTGATATATTTTTTGTGTTTTTAATATTTTATTAAGAACTGTAAGAACCCTCTTTACATCTCCTACAATAGGCACATCTACCCTTACATTTTTCCTTATAGAAGTAGGGTCTATGTCTATATGGATAATCCTTGCATGAGGAGCAAATCCCTCTACCTTACCTGTAACCCTATCATCAAATCTCATTCCAACAGCAATTAATAAATCTGATTCCTGAACACTCTTATTTGCCCAATAAGTTCCATGCATACCCAACATGCCGAGAGATAAATTATGAGTTCCCGGAAAGGCGCCAAGACCCATTAGAGTCATTGTAACTGGTATATCTGTAATCTCAGCCAACTCCTTTAACTCCTTAGAAGCCTCGGAAATAATACATCCGCCTCCAGCTATTATTATGGGCTTTTTTGCTTTAGCTATCTCCTGAGCTGCCTTCTCAATCATAAATTTATTACCCTCGTATGTTGGCTTATAACTCCTTATATCCACTTTTTCATGCCATATAAAATCTGCTTTCCCAGATGTTACATCTTTTGGCAAATCAATTAGTACAGGCCCTGGTCTGCCTGTCGTAGCAATATGAAATGCCTCCCTTATCTGTTTAGCTAAATCTTTCACATCCTTTGCAAGTATATTATATTTTGTGCATGGTCTTGTGATGCCTACTATATCTGCTTCCTGAAATGCATCATTGCCAATAAGAAAAGTAGGTACCTGTCCTGTCATTACAACCAGTGGAACGGAGTCCATTGACGCAGTTGCTATTCCAGTAACAGTATTTGTAGCCCCTGGTCCAGAAGTTACAAGAACCACACCTGGTTTGCCTGTCGCCCTTGCATAGCCATCAGCCGCATGAACAGCTCCCTGTTCATGTCTTGTAAGTATTAATTTCATGTCTTTATCATCATAAAGGAGGTCGAAAATATTTAAAATAACACCCCCTGGATATCCAAAGATATATTTAACACCTTCTCTTTTTAAACACTCAACTATTATCTCTGCTCCTGTCATCTTCATAATTTTAAACCCCTATAATATTTTCTTATTCTTTTAAATTAGCATATATAAAGGTTATATTTCCAGCAAGCCATTGGTCTCTAAACCCAAAGGATTTTTTATTTAATGATTAGGGTGCTACTTAATAATTTAGATTTTTTTGAGCCAAAATAGTTACTTATAAGTTATTTTTTTCAAGTGCTTTCTTTACTGTCTGCAAAAAAGTTACTAAATGAATTGGCTTTTCAACCCAATGAATTATCCCCGCATGTAACATATCCCTATCTAATTTCATTGGATAACCGGTAATAGCTATTATCTTTACAGATTCATTAATCTCTCTTAACATGCTGCTCAACTTTATTCCATCTATGCCTGGCATCACCAGATCTGTTATTATAAGATTAATATTATCTTTATTTTCATTAAATATTTTAAGGGCCTCATGCCCATTGTTTGCTATAAAGACCTTATATCCACAGCTATTAAGAGCAGCCTCTAAAAATTCACTAACTGAACTATCATCCTCCACTATGAGTATAGACTCTCCCTCACCCTTTGGTAGTACAATTTTTTCCTCTTCTTGTATTGAAGGTTCTCTGCCTGAATCAACAGGGGTTAAATATATAAAA
>CAZIMB010000034.1:0-17957 GCA_964540275.1 uncultured Nitrospirota bacterium
CCTCCCCATGTTATAGGTGGTGCAAATGTACCCCTTGAATTAGAATGGCAATATACATTAGAACATACCTTTGTAGTAGGATTGTAGGATCCGGTTATTCCACCAACTGTCTTCATTGATACATCTTCAACCCTATTTAAATGGGCAGAACCGCTTACAACAGTGGTTGGCGGAATTGAGGTACTTGTAGTAGTGGTTATATGACAATAATCACAGCTTATAGAACTACCCTCCACATGCCTTACATGGCTGTTGGCTGTATTACTCCCAGGAGGTCCAGAGGTATAAATTGGATGCGACTTGGTGCTTCCATCTCCATGACAACCTGCGCAATTCATTGCACTACCATTCCATGCAGCGTTTCTGAATCCTACACCGTCAGCTGGGACAATATTTCCTGCGCTATCAAGATTTCCTATGCTATGGCAATAAACATTAGAACATGTGTAATTACTAGTGCCTGGAACCTTAGAAGCGCCAGCAGTTCCTGTTGCTGACTGTCCTGCATAGGTAGGCGCATCTGCATCCCTATACCATGTACCACTAAATTTGATATTAAGCTGTCTGTTTACATGAAGGGAATAATTGCTTATAATTGTATTAGTTGAGATTGTAGCGCTATGACATTCTGTACAATTTATATTTCTACCTATTTGATTAGCGGTATCATTTATGTGAGCAAGATGGGCATTGCTATTCATCTTATTTGCCCTTGAGGCATCTCCGTCATGGCATGATACACACACATCAGAGAAGGTTGATGTCCATGAAGCTGTTACATTTGGTGATGGGAAAGATGTGGTACTTGTATATGGTCCTTTACTATGACAATAGTTGTTTGAACAATTTGGTCTTGAATAATTTGAACTGTTAGCAGCTATAGAACCCCATGCTACATCTTTAGCATTATTAATATGAGAGCCAATAATATTATTATTTAAATCAACCGTATTTGAGTGGCACTCTTTGCAAGCATAATTATAGGGAGCTTCTACATGCTTCTGATGTCTATCAGTTATAACATATTTCCCAGCCTGATTTCCATGACATTTATCACATGTAGGAGTTGCTAATGTATCACCCCAATTTACAGTTTTATAACTTATTGTTCCTGCATAATCTCCTCCATCACTATGGCAGTATAGATTAGAACAAGTCCTATTACCAGTTGCTGTATAGTTCGTTGTACCAGTCGCCTGAATGGAATATCGGGTATTTGGAAATGCAGGAGCTGCATAATTACCACCAATTGGATTGTTATTGATACTAAATCCTATTTGTACGATACCATCAAACTTTGGATCAGGTGGTGCACCTGTCTTACCACCATAATGGCAGGAGTAACATGACACACCTTTATTATGATGCATCTCGTGTGCACCCTTTGCCGTAGAACCATACTGAGTTCTTCTTCCCGTCTCACCCCTTACTGAATACTGCTCATCACTTACAACAAGACCCATGGAGCCGGGTGTTACATCATTAGATTTAATAGGATAACCGTGACAGTCTCCGCATGTAGCAGCAAAGTCTGCAACAAAACCCTTAGTATGTTTATGACATTCTGTACAGTTAGAACCATTATTATGGCTTAGATTTCCACCATTTTGTGAATTCCATTGACTATTGTAATTATGATATTTATTTCTACTATGGCATGCCTGACATACCCTTGTAGATGTTGTGTGAGAGCCCGAGTCATCTCCCATTAAACCAGGTGAACCTTGGCTGCCTGACAATACCCTGAAATCAATACTAATTGATGATTGACCATTAGGCCATGTATCTGTACCATTCGGAACCGTTATGCTTTCTCTTATAAGATATATATTTCTTGTATTATGGGTTGTGTGGCATGTTGTACATACGATTTCACCGTATTTACCACCAGCAATACCCCAACCACCTGTCCATTTATTTGATTCCATTATTTGACTATTGTGTGTCTTTATAGAACTAGGGTCATTGGGCGCATTTAAATGTGTCTTATGACAGGCATGGCATGTCTCCTCAACGGATCTCTTTAAAATATTTCCATCTCCTGGTCCTGGAGCAGCCTCTAAATCAGGCATAATGAAGAGGAGTCCGATTATTAATAGTATAAATATCTTTAAATATCTCATAAATTTCTCCTCTATGGTATATCTATTGTTGTTGAATTAGAATCAGTAAAATGAACGCCATGGCATGTCATGCATCTAATTCTGCCACTGGCATCAAGAACAAGATTATTGGTATTATTGTTATCATCAATTCCATTTATGTGATACCTCGGCGCCCCTGTCTGGGGATTGAAATTTGGCTCAAGGGGTTGAGGGAAATATTGATTAGGATTTGTCACAGACGAAAGGCTTACATTTACTGGATGGCTCTTTGGATTTCCATCCCATACCCTGACATTTGTCCTGCTTATGCCATTTATAACTGCATCATCTCTATACCAATAATGGCATTCAATGCATAGTTCACTACTTGTATTGGCTATTCTTACAAAGCCTCTATCCTTTGTTATCAGATAAGGAACTCCTGATGGGGGAGCGCCCGGCAGCGCACCCTCAAGGGTTAGCGTGGTGATATTTGTTGAAGAATTATAACTTTGGCTGATTATCTTGTTATACCTTGTTCCAGTGCCTGTACCAAGCCTTATATATGCCCCTACCCAGTTATTGCCAAGATTACCACTTATATTTACAGTTCTTATTGTATTGTTTCCTGCTAATACACCGCTTGGTCCACGCTCAGGGTGCCATGGAAGATTATTTTGGGTATGCACATTATGGCAAACTCCACAAGTAGCCTGTGCCCACCATTTAAATCCATTGCTCTCACATGAACTTCTTGTCTTATAAGTTGATTGTAGATTATTATCATTATCTCTACATTCGCCAAATATGCCTAACCTTCCTAAAATTAGGCTATTCATTGCAACAGATATATTAGAATCAGTACTTAAAGACCTTAATCCATAGCTATTATTAGGACTGTTTGTTAAAGGCATAAATCCACTCCAACTGTGGGAATTACCACCATGTAATCTCGAAACAACAAATAGATCTCCAGCAGATATGGCATTGGGCAAGGCAGAAGCAAGAGTTATAGTCTGGCCTGAATTAGCGCTTATTAATCTTGATTGACCAGCATTAGAGCCGCTCATTATTAAGACAGTAAAATTAATCCAATCATTTGTCTTTACATTATTTATGTTCGTATCTGTAATAGTATTGGTAGTTCCTGATGATGCCCTTCCTACATATATTGTACCTGACTGGTAAACTGATGTCAGTGTCAGGTCAGATGCAGAACCTCCCTCTTTATGACATCCTATACAGAGGTTTTCATTCCTATCCTTAGTCCTTCCTGGACCCGCAGCGCTATCAGATGGAACATTACTTGAGACATGACAATCATCGCAACTTTTCATATATGAAGGTCTCCAAAATCCAGTACGGGTAGTCTCACAAGCTGATTGAGTAGTATAAGGAAGTAGATTGCCACCTGTTTGGGCATCGGTATCATAACATTTATTATCACCCCTTAAATTCCACCAACCTCTTCTGCTTACCTCGCATGTAGCCTTGTCAGTGTAAGGCCATAATAAGCTGGTTGATAGGTTACCATCTCTACATTCCTTTCTTAATTTACCATGAGGGGTATCAGCAAATTGATATGCATATAAATTGCTAATTATTGCAGTAGTTATACCAGCTATTATTATAAATATATAAACATATCTTTTATTCATACACCCCTCCTTTATTTAACAAATCCCAACGCAATATTTATACCATATGATTTCGGGAACGCCGTTATGTCTTTTAATATTGTCCCATTTGAGCTACTAAATCTGGCCATGGCATTATTTAATCTGTGAGGGCCCTTTCCTGCTAATATTTCAATTATACCATCTCCATCACAATCCATTGAGGAAAGGCTAGGAGCAGCATTACCACGTATAAATACATTAAAGGTAATACCATAATCTGTAAGATCTCCCCTTAAGACATTAACAACAGAATTACCTGAACTGTCAACGTATCCTGTAATAATTTCGTGCTCTCCATCACCATCTATATCACCTGATGAGATCTTTAGAGGATATGCTGTGGAAACATTGTTTACCAAAATTGGAGTCATATCTTCATTAAAAGCATACACTAAAATCTCTGTATCTCGGGCAATGATTAGCTCTAACATGCCATCTCCATCTATATCACCAAATGTCATGTTTACAGGTATGGACCCCACACTACTTGCAAAGGACAATCTTGCCATTTCAATTAATCTATTATTCGCATCCATAGAATAGACAACCACAGTCTGGGTCAATCCATCTTTACTCAAGAAGCTCATGGCTATCTCATACCTGCCATCTCCATTTATATCCCCTGACGCTGCATTTGCACCAAAGGCAGTATTTGGGATAGGACCTACCGAAGAAATGAGCCTACCATTAGGCCTATAGATCTTCATTGCTGCTGGAATGGTTGACCCCTGACCTGTGGTGACTATTATCTCACCATTTCCATCTCCATCCACATCACCCATAGCCACTCCAACACCAAACATTGTGTTAAATGGCATGAATTCATAAATAAGAGCGCCATTCAGATCAAGAAGCCTTACTAATGCATTATTGAACTTATGGGCAGCCTTACCTGCCACAATTACATTTGCAACAGGAAGAGGCTGATAATTAACCTCTACCGTAACTGTCCCTCCTGAGGCAAGGCTAAACGATATTGCAGAAGGCTTTCTATAACCAGGCACATGATCAAATGTAATAGTATAGTCCCCTGCCTTTGCATTCTCATTCCTCCATTCTCTGCCAGAACCTGTGTAATTTGCAGATGAGCCATCTATACTGAATGAGGCATTTTCCAAGTTTGTCTTTACTATAATAGTACCTTCGCTAACAGTCCTAAGGGTCACTATTATATCTGCTGGGCTGCCTAATGCACCTCCTGCATTTACTGTAATCACTCCGATATGCGTTCCTTCTTGGAGTGAATTTGCATTACCATTAATTATTATACTTAAACTTGATGGGGTTACACCTGATGACGATGAAAGGCTTATCCATGGAACATTTGATGAGGCTGACCACTGAATATCGCCTCCCTCACTTGATATAAAGACTGAAGCATTTGGAAGATTGCCACCTATTTGGTGGTAAAGGTTTATATCCTTAGGATATATAACAAGCCTGGTCTCGATTACCGTCATATTTATTTTTAATTTATATGTAGAACCATTAGATAAGGAGGTAAATACTATCTCTCCTGAATAATTACCCGATGAAAGACCTGTTGCGTTTACATTCACGCCAATTGAGGAAGGTGTTGAGCCTGATAATTGGCTTATCTGAATAAATGGATCAGATGTGGTTGCAATCCATGGAACCACATTCCCAGCAACCTGAGAATCAACAGTGATAGTCTCAATATTAGATGAGGTATTAGCAAAGACTGTAAAATCAAGGGAGGATCTGGATATACTCAACCCATTAGGATCAAAAACATCAAATATCTCTATCCTCCTATTTTCAGAGTTTGTAACATAAAGCTTTGTTCCATTTATAACTACATCCATAGGAACTCTCAACTCCCCATTATCCGAACCAACTGTCCCTATTACCATTAAAGGGGTTCCATTCCTGTCAAATACTTGGACATGATGTTCAAATGTATCTACTACATATAACCTGCCATCTTTATAGGCAAGCCCCTGTGCCCTTGTTATGTATCCAGGACCGTACTCTGTATAACTCCCAAATCTACCTATATATCTTTTGAAATCTCCATCAAGACCAAAAACAAGAATCCTTCCCCATGTATTGTCAGAGACATAAATCTCATTATAAATATTGTCATAAGCAATTCCAGTGGGAAACATTAAAGGAGGTGATCCAAGGTTCGGGTCTGCATTTGGGAATAATCCTTGACCAAATGAGAAAACAAAATCTCCAGTAGATATATTATATACCTTAATAAGATCATTAGGCCCATCAGTAACATAGATATAATTGTTAACTATAATCATATCCCCTGGCATTCCAAACTCATTTGTGCCAATTCCAAGCTTAAATAGATACTGACCATCAGCATTTAAAACACTAACGCTTTTATCCCTAGCATCGCCTACATACAGCCTACCTGATGAATCAACAGCTATAGAAAGTGGTTTTTTAAATGTGGTTATTGTATTTAAAATCTCCCCATTGGATGCCAAAACAAATATCTTACCAGCACTTGGGGATGTCACATATATATTGCCACTATCATCAGTGGTTATCCTTACAGGGTCTGACCAGCTTAATGGTATAGCGGAATTAAAACTAACACTTATTTGTGAAAATGCCTGTCCATAAAACAAGAACAAGAATATCCCTATGAGGGATATTAGCATAAAATATTTCTTGCCAAAGCTGCTAATTTTTTTTGTAGTAGATATTTTTTGTTTTATCATCTTATCTTTACACCCCAAATAGATTTCTAGGTTAAACTGCTAAAAAATATTTAGCAATTATCGTGCCTATTATTCAAATTATTAAACCATTGAAAATACTACTTTATTTAATTCTTTTCTAAAGCATCTCTGTAAAAATAGGGTAAAAATACCCAATTGTGTTTTTTCGCCCATACCTTCTCAGGGTAGACAGATCTGGTATTTTAAGTTACCATAATATTTAAGACTTAAACAATATTGGTTGCTTAGGGAATTGAATGGGCAAGATTAAGAAATACGTTATAATAAATATAATAAATAAAAGTCTCCATAACCCTTCTTTCCCAAAAAAGGTTAACAAAAATAGTAAAAAATTATCAAAATAGGAAAAAATACCCCAATAGCAGGGGTAGAAAAATTGTATTCCAAATACTATACCCCATATCTTGCAGGAGATAGGGAAATGTAAGGAGGTTCTCCTTTAAAGGGAGAGGAAATATTGGAATTTCTATTGTACCAAAATTCCTACCTGATTATGGACAAAAGGCCCTAACCGCTTATAAAGTAAGTATATAATATGATTGGAAAGATAATTAAAAGTTCATTTATCAATCAGAAAAAAGCTATAACCCTTATGGTTACCTCTATTGCGGTTGGCACTGCATTAGTTTCTTCATTGCTGACCATATCTATTGAGATCGTCGGAAAGGTATCAAAAGAACTGAGGTCATTTGGGGCAAATATTATCTTGGAACCCAAGATAGAAGGTCTCGTTGACATATCAGGTCAGGCAAGATTTCTCAGATATGACGATATTATCAAAGCAAAGACTATCTTCTGGAGACATAATATTATTGGTATAGCCCCTTTTCTTGAATTAGAAAAGACAGTAACATTAAAAAATAGTAATCATACTGTTAGGGTAAGTGGAACATGGATAGAGAAAAAACTCTCCCTACCTGGTGAATCAGGCCATTTCTTAGCAGGGACCAAAACGGTTTTCCCATGGTGGGGCATTGATGGAAATTGGCCCCATTCTGATGAGGATATCATTATTGGTTCTTCTCTTGCTTCAAGGCTAAATATAAAAATAGGCGACAATATACTGATAGAAAATAAAAATTTTAATGTATCAGGTATCCTTCATACAGGTGGGAAAGAGGAAGATCATATATATCTTAATCTTGAGACACTTCAGGAATTATCCCATATGAAAGGGAAAATTTCCAGGATATTTGTGAGCGCCCTCACAACCCCTATGGATGAATTTGCATACAGGGACCCTGATACTATGACCAAGACAGAGTATGAAAAATGGTATTGCACAGGATATGTTACCTCAATAGCAAAACAGCTTGAAGAGGTATTCTCAGGCTCAAAGGCAAAGCCAATATGGCATATTGCAGAAACAGAAGGGAGGGTACTTGAACGCTTGAAGATCCTAATATACCTTATATCAATAATTTCAATAATAGCATCGGCCCTTGGTGTTTCAACCACAATGATAATGAGCATCCTTAGAAGAATAGAAGAGATAGGATTAATGAAGGCCCTTGGCGCTGATAAAATAAAAATAATAGTCATATTTTTGACAGAAGGTCTTTTGATTGGCATTTTAGGAGGGCTTTTAGGATACATAATTTCATTGTATTTATCAAAGTATATAGGGATACAGGTCTTTAATACAGGTCTTGAGCAAAAGGGCATCCTATTGCCTGTGTCTATTATAATCGCAACATCAATCACTATTATTGGAACAATACTGCCAATAAAAAGGGCATTAAAAATAAAACCGAGCATTGTCTTAAAGGGAATAAGATGATAAATAAATGGTTTTTATTTTTCTTTAGAAAATCTATTTATCAGAGACTAAACAGAATAATCATAGCATCCATATCTGTAACCCTTGCTGTAACAATAATCACAGGAATGGCTGGAATCACCTATGGTATAAGAGAAAAAATAGGTTCAGAGCTTAAGGCATATGGGGCTAACATGATTGTTGTGCCAAAAGAATCAGGTTATATAAGAGAAGAATCCCTTGAGACCATATCTAATATTTCTGGGGTTAATGATGTGGAAGGTCAGGTAATAGGAACAGTATTTTTAAAAAACCAACAGATAGAGATCATGGGACTTGATATAGAAAGAGTAAAGGATAAGGGTTGGAGGATTTATGGTGAAGCATCTTCAAAAAAAGGTTATATACTTGCTGGCATTAACCTCAAAAATGCCTTAAAATTAGAAGAAGGCAGTAATATAGAGCTTTCGGGCAATAATATAACAAGGAATTTTATAATAAGCGGTTTTTTTGAGAGGGGAGGTCCAGAAGACAGTTTTTTTCTTATGACTATAGAAGATGCGAGAGAAATCCTTAGCATTCAAGAAGGATATCATATCATCCTCATCAAGGCAAAAACAGAAAGACTTGAAATAATAACACAGGAGATAGAGAGAATGGTTTCAAATGTAATTGTAAAGACAATAAGACAGGTTGCCTTTGCAGAGGAGTCCTTATTAAGGAAGATCCAGCTTCTTATGGTGCTTGTAACTATTGTGATAATATTTGCAACTGGTATAAGTGTGGGAAGTACAATGGGTGCTAATGTGCTTGAGAGGAGAAACGAGATAGGATTAATGAAGGCCCTTGGTGCAACAAAAAAAGGGATCAGCCTATTTTATTTGGGTGAGGCCTTTTTAACAGGTCTGGCTGGTGGTTTTTGGGGATTTATCCTTAGCATTATTTTTTTACAAATGGTCTCAAAAGGCGCCTTTGGGTCCTACGCATCAATTCCTATCTATATGCCATTGCTTTCACTTTTAGCAGGAATATTAATTTCTATTTTATCAAGCTACTTCCCTGTCAGAAACGCTATGAAATACAATCCTTCTGTAATTTTAAGAGAGGAATAAGGTGATTGAGCCATTGATATTAGTAAAAAATATCAAAAAAGAGTTTGAGACTGCCTATGCCTTAAGGGGTATTAATTTGATTATAAATAAAGGTGAATGGGTAAGTATCGTTGGCCCTTCAGGTTCAGGCAAAAGCACCCTCTTAAATATTATAGGCGGGCTTGATAGCCCAAGTAGCGGCGAGGTTTTAATTGACTCTGTTAATATAAGCTCCCTTAATGAGGATGAGATGGCAAGATTCAGGCGTGAAAGGATTGGCTTCATATTTCAGCAATCACACCTTATACCTTATCTTAATGCATTAGAAAATGTAATGCTTTCTCAATATTTTCATAGCATAGTTGATGAGAAAGAGGCAGAGGAGGCATTAAAGAGGGTTGGTCTCGGTCATAGACTTAACCATAGACCTTCTCAACTTTCTGGAGGTGAACAGCAGCGTGTCTGTATTGCCAGGGCGCTAATCAATAATCCAGAAATACTCCTTGCTGATGAGCCTACAGGTAATCTTGATAGGGAAAACACTAAGATGTTCCTTGAGTTATTGCGAAAACTACATTCAGAAGAACAATTTACAATAGTTCTTGTAACTCATGACCCTTTTGTCTCCAGATGGGGTCAGAGGATACTAACAATGGAGGATGGGTTAATTATAATGGATGAAAGATTAACATTATCTGATGATATACCATGATATATGAGGCTCTTATTATAGGTTTTAAAGAAGCATTTAAAATAGGTATTGTATGGCTCGTACTGTATTCATATCTTTATCTGAATAAAAAAAATAGCCTTATTAAATATTTCTATATTGGCATTGCCCTTGTCCTTTCAATTTCATCAGGATATACATTCCTTGCAGAAATATTTGTAAAAGAGAATATAAGCAATATTATTGAAACATCTTTTGCTATTATATTTATTATCAGTGTTGCTACTCTTATCTATGCACCAAAAGCAGAAATCAACAATAATATCATTAAAAATTACCTTGAAAATAAAAGATTTCTATCTACATTCATTTTTATAACCACAATATTCTTTTTCCTGCCTGATAGTATAGGGTCTGCTATTTTTCTAAAGGAGCTATCAATTATGAAAGAGGACCATATAATTACTTATTTGTCTGCCCTAACAGGTATCTTACCCACCTTGGGGATTTTTTTTGTAATCATATTTTATTTTAAACCCTATTGGATAGGGGGTTTATTCGGGTTGCCACAATTTATTCTCTTTCTTTCAATGGTCAAACTATTAGGCAGTGGTATAAAAGGTATAGCTGAATTATCATTAATACCCTCTGTTCAACGCGGACTTATGAAATTTTTCCATGATTTCATACATCAGATTTTTGTCCTTTTAATGGTTCCAGATCACCCTTTATTTAAGACTACAGCTTGGAATTTTATAGGCATATTCTTTGGACCTAATTTTGCATCTATATCTTCATTATTTGTTCTACTCCTATTTCCCTTTGTTTTCTTATATTACAGCCTTTTTAAGCCATTACCAGAACCAGAGTGCAGGATTCCTGCAAAAAAAAGGAGCATTAAATACTCTATCCTAATTGAGAGAAGGAAAAAGGCAATTCCAGTTGTATTGTTTATCTTTCTTATACTTTTTTCATGGTTCTATAAAGCTGGTGAATCTGCCTCGCATATATATGTGCCAAAACCAAAACCAGTTGTAGAGGATAAGGGTTTAATAATAATACCTATAACTGATCCAACTATGGACTTGATGGATGGAAGGGTTCACAAGTTCTCCATTTTACATAATGAGGAAAAAATCGTATTTCTTATTATAAAGAAACGTGACGGAAATATCGCAGTATGCCTTGATGCATGTGAGATATGCCCTCCAGAGGATGGATATGGTCAAATTGCAGAGGATTTGATCTGTATATATTGCAATACCCCTATACCTATTAATACGGTGGGCGAACATGGAGGTTGCAACCCTATCCCTTTATCCTTTTCTATTGATGAAAATTTTATAAGAATAGAGATAAAAGAGATACTAAAAAAATGGGACTATGTAAAAAGTGGTTCAGGTAAAGAGGTGGTTAAATAACTATGTGGAAAAAATTTTGGGATTTCCTTTCTTCAAGTTCATTGCTTGTATCCATTTTTATAGGTTGGCTATTTTTATATGTTATCTTGTCTATATGGACAAAAGAGGCATTTGCAACATTTATTGAGGCACTGAATAAAAATCCATTTGTTCAGATACCATTCCTGCTATTTCTATTAAGCGGTTATTTAAACATTATCAGGGCTTCAAAATCAAAGATTAGGGAAGGCTTTAGATTTATTTTGTGGGTTATTCTTCCCCTAGGTCTTGTTATATTCTTTACCGGCTTTTTAATCAGTATAAAAACAAGACAGGTTGATAATATTATTGTAGGAGAGGGTCACGAAATAAGACCGAGATGGAGTGCAGAGGGTTTTAATATAATAAGCATAAAACCTGGGCTGAAAGATAGATTCCTTGATATTGAGACTGACTCAGGCATATTTGCATATGAGCCAAAATTTGTCATTCAGGATAAATCACTTAATACCTATGAGATAGGAACCTTTCCTCCTAAAAAGTTAAAAGGTACATATTTTCACATAATGAATTTCGGGATTGCCCCAGGCATAAGATTAACACAAAATAATAACATAATAGACGAAGGTTACATGCCTCTCAGGATACTTAGAGGGGGCACTGATTTCTTTGAAATTCCCAATTATCCTTACAGATTTTTGGTCACTATGGAACCTGAAAGAACTATACAAAAAGGTGAATTAAAGGCATCTGAGTATAATCTTAAAGACCCAATCTTTAGAATACGGGTTACCAAAGGGGGAACAGAAATCATAGCAGAAGGAACCTCTAAGGAAGACATTAGATTTAATAATACAAATCTAAATATAATTGGCTCAACATTCTGGGTGCAGGTTGAGGCAGTAAAAGACTATGGATTTCCGGTTCTGGTAACAGGGATATTCCTTACATTTATAGGTATTCCTGCTTATATTATTAGATTATTCATTAAACCAAGGTTAAACTAACCTGCCTAAAACCATAAAAAAAATAAGCAAGAATTAAGTCAAATAATTAATTGATCATTTGTTTTTTCTTTGTTTGATGGTATAATTTAACCATTATAAAACGTTATAAAAATTAAAAAGGAGGTATTTATGTCTTCAATTACAAGAAAAATTAATATTAAGGCACCTGTATCAAAGGTTTTTGAATTTATGACGAATCATGAGAATTGGACAAAATATGTTACAAGCCTGATTAATGTAAAGGATCTATCATCACAGGTTGTGGAAAAAGGTACAACATTCAGATGGACATATCGCATGCTCGGGATAAACTTTCATGGAAAAGGATATGTAACTGAATATATAAAAAATAAAAAATTTGGCCTAAAAATGGAAGGAAGCTTTCCTATAACAGAAACTTATACATTCAATAAGACAGACGAAGGCACAGAGCTTGTAATCGAGATTAACTATGAACCACCTGGCAAGATTATGGGTCTTATTAAAGAGAAAGGTCTTCTTGATAAAATAAATAAGAAGGAGGCTGAGAATGTCCTTAATAAAATAAAGCTTCTGTGCGAGGGAGTTTAGAGATACCCAATTTACTATCCTAATTTCATAAAAAACTCTACCTTTCAAATCAAAAAATGTTTTATGTACTCTATTACTTGCTTTATTTATCTTGCTCATTTAAGGTAATTACCCTTTTTAATCAAATCTTATATAAATGGAGCCGAGGGAGGTTTTTAAGATGAAGACTATCCCTCTTATTATTGCCATAGGAATTTTGTGTTTTTCATCATTTAATAGAAATATTGTCTGGGAGAACAATGTAGTCTTATGGGAAGATGGGGTCAAAAAAAGTCCTGCTAAATCAAGGGTCCATGCGAGTTTATGCTCAGCCTATCTTAATAGGGAATTGAATGAAAAGGCTTTAAGGCACTGCCTTGAATCTTTAAGATTAAGCCCATACTTATATACCTACTATAACTTAGGAATCGCCTATTACAAAATGACCTCTTTTGATGAGGCTATTAATTATCTGAAAATTGCCCTGCAGTTAGCCCCCGACTATGCAAAGGCTCACAAGGCAATCGGTGATGTATATATTGAAAAGGGATTAATAGACAAGGCTATTGAACATTTCCAGACTGCCATAAGGCTGAATCCAAACTATGCTGATGCCCATTTCGCAATTGGCGCCCTGTATATAGCAAATGGTTACATAGAGGAAGCTCAAAAGGAATTCGAGACCGCTTTGAAAATAGACCCTGATCATATTGAAGCCAGGAGATTTCTTATATATATAACAGGGAAATAGCCATTTTTTAAATAAACAATAGATAGCAAAATGTGAATTAGTTACTTTTATTTTTCTCTTATGTTAATGTTTGAAATTGCATAAACTTTATTTTTCCTGAATAAATTGTGTATTATTTTGGGTTGTAATTATCCTATGTTTGGAGGTATAAATGGAACTATTAAAGACCTTTGAAGAGAGACTTGCTTTAGCAATAGAAAAAATTAAGGCATTAAAAGAGGAAAAGGAGAATCTTCAAAAAAGGGTTAAAGAGCTTGAGGATACGGTGAAGACGAAAGAGATGGAAATAGATAATATCCTATCAGAAAAAAACTCTATCAAGAAACAGATAGAAAAACTTCTCAATGACCTTGAATCTTTGGAACTATGATAATATTATGGGAACTGTAGAAGTCCACATATTAGGCCAAAAATATATAATAAAAGGCAATGAAAATCCTGAAAATATAAAGAAAATAGCAGATTTTGTTAATGAGAAACTTCAGGAGGTCTATTCAATATCACCAAACATCACCCCATTGAAGGCAGTTATTTTAACAGCTCTTAATATCGCTGATGAGCTTCATAAATTAAAAAATGAATATTCTGCTATTTCAAACTCAATAAAAGCCTTTGAGAACAAGACAGAGATTTTATTACAGCTATTAGATTCAAATTAAATCTCTCTTATGGTATTTCCTAGAAAATATAATGCAACAAACAACATCCCAATGCCTTAGTCATTTAGACGTCCTTTTGTCAATCCTATAACAGCTTCCCTGACAGCTTTTAGCATACCTCTTCATCTCTGAAGCAACCTCTGCCATCTCGCTGTAGTGTGAGAATTGTTTCAGCCGTGTATGGGTGATGCCAATAGAAATACACATAATTGAAAATCTCCTCTTTATACCTCCCCTATCAATAGACTCTATAAATCCTCTGTTTCTGTCTTCTTCATCATAAAAGGCAGGTATCCCCTTATCAAAATCAGATATTATCTCTATTGCGACATCTTCTATATGGTCGATATCCATTATGAATACAAAATCATCTCCTCCTATATGACCAACAAAACTACCAGATGGCTGAGCTTCTTTTACCCTTTTTAGGATTATGTTTCCAAGAAATTTTAAGACATCGTCTCCACGGCTAAAGCCATACTTATCATTAAAGGGCTTAAAATAATCAATATCAACATACCCGAGGGCAAAAGATTCTTTCTCATTAAGCCTTTTCTGGACAAGCTTTGCTATGGCAATGTTGCCAGGAAGTCTTGTTAGAGGGTTTATCTCTACCATCCTTTCAGCCCTTCTCATACAGAGGGATATCCTTACTAACAAATCTATATTAATGCATGTCCTCCAAAGAAAATCATCAGCAGGAATATAATTCCAAATCGGGGCTATATTTTTTTCTGGCAATACTATAATAACAGGTATCTGTCCAAATACAGGGTCACTTTTAATTTCATTCAGTTTACTTATTGTTATATAATCCTCAAGCATCAGATCAATAATAATTATATTAGGCATAAATTTATATATATAATCTTGAGAAGAACTGAGATCTGTAATAATATTAACCCTGTAAAAATCCTTCAGGGTGGTGTTTATTGCTTCAATTAAGCCCCTATCGCCTGATACAAATAATACTAATTTTTTATCATCCATAAATAATCCTTAACAATCCATAAGCCATTTTTTATGTTAGAAATGGTATTATAACACAGACTCGGTTTTTCCTTGCCGAAAAATTGATAATCTGATATTATTTATATCTATAAACTACTAAGTCAAAATTTATTTAACTTTTCTATAAACTAAACGGAGGTAATATTTATGGCAGAGGGTGCAAAGGAATTATTAAAGGCATTATATGAGATAGGGAGTCTTGCTGAGAATTGTATGCTACATTTACAAACTGCATTTATTTATAATTCGGTTTCTCCACTAAATAACTGTTATGAATCAATTGAAATTATAAAAAATAAAGAGCCTGAACTTACCAAGAGGCTTACAGAATTAGCAAGAACCGATCAAAGTTTAAAACCATACATCTCTGTTCCTGTTCATTATTTAAGGATTAGTGAAAATATGGAAAAATTATCAGAACTGATAAATAAAAAGATTAAGGAAGATATTTTATTCAGTGACAAGGCTGTAATGGAGATAACCTTTCTATTTGAGAGATTGATGGATATGTTAAAGCCAGTTTCAGACTTAATCCTTGCAAAAAATATAATTCTGAGCAAATATGTACAAGAATCTGAATCAGGGGTCGTTAAAAATGCAAATGAGTATGCTACCTTACATGAAGAAAGGTTAATTGAAGGACTATGCCTTCCTTTTGCATCAGCTATTTACATAAATATGCTGGATGCTATAAAAAATATAGCCTGGCATGCAAAGGAAATAGCTGTAAAGATAGTCTCTCAGACTTAAAATTACTTTAATTAGGTGGACATTTTTGTCTTTTAAACCTTCCTATCTAAAATTGTCCCGTGATGAATTATGGAGAAAGGTCAGTCATGCTGAGGCTATATTAAAAGAATGCACCCTCTGCCCAAGAAATTGTAAGGTAGATAGAACAAGGGGAAAGGTTGGCTTCTGCAGGACAGGAGATAAACCATATGTGGCAAGTTGGGGTCCCCATTTTGGGGAGGAAAGGCCACTTGTTGGAAGGTATGGCTCTGGAACAATTTTTTTCAGTTATTGCAACCTTGGATGCATATTCTGCCAAAACTGGACAATAAGCCATCTTGGAGAAGGGAATGAAATTTCCCATGAAAGACTCGCTCAGATAATGTTAGATTTGCAGAATATTGGATGCCATAATATTAACCTTGTAACACCTACACACCAGATGCCTATGATACTTCACTCTATAGCCATAGCATCAGAAAAAGGATTAAATCTGCCCATAGTATATAATTGCGGTGGATATGAATCTATAGAGGCATTAAAAATCCTTGATGGGGTGATTGATATATACATGCCTGACTTTAAGTATGCTAATCCAGAAATGGCATTGAAATATTCAAAGGCAAAGGATTATCCTGAAAAGGCAAAAGCTGCTATAAAAGAGATGCATAGGCAGGTTGGTGATCTCATAATTGATGAGAGAGGCATAGCCCTAAGGGGATTGCTTGTAAGACATCTTGTTCTTCCAGATGGCATTGCTGGAACAGAACAGGTCGTTAAATTTATAGCAGATGAGATATCCAAAGACACATATATAAACATAATGGATCAATATTATCCCTGTTACAAGGCCTTTGAATATCCACCCCTTGATAGAAGGATAACAACTAAGGAATACGCAAATGCTATAAATTTCGCAATAAAGGCAGGACTAAAAAGGATTGATGGGGTAACTGTCTGATAATAAGATACAAATGAAAATAAGATTTTTAGGCGGCACCAGGACCGTAACAGGAATCAGTTTTCATCTGAATACAAATAATATCCAGATGCTCATTGATTGTGGTATGTATCAAGGTGCCAATGCCCAAGATATCAATAAATCACAGTTTCAGTTTGAACCAAATAAGATTAATTATCTATTTCTTACCCATGCCCATATTGACCATTCAGGACTAATACCAAAACTTGTTAAGAATGGCTTCAGATGAGCTTGTTATAGTAAAAGAGACCTTTGGATATAAGACCTATGTACCACAAAGGGGAGAGGAGTTTTATATTTAAACTATAGATACTATTTCTGCCTCCATTGTCTCAAGATTAACTATTGCTACTGTTGGTTTTCCATAAAGCCATCCACATGCCTCACCAGGATTTATAATTAGTGTGTTATTTATCTTCTTGATGATTGGCTCATGGGTATGCCCAAAAATTATAAGGTCAAAATGTCCACTATCAGCAAGGGCATCAATAACATCAGGTTCATGCATTACAACAATCCTTCTGTTATGAAGACTGAACTTATAAGGTTGTGTATAAATCCGATCCTGATAAAGCCTTTTTAACAAAACCCTTTCTCCATCATTATTTCCAAATATACCTGTGAATCCCCCTTTAAAATCCTTAACAACCCTCCAAGTAAACGGGGATGTAAAATCTCCAGCATGTATCATATGTTCTATTTTTTGAGATTTAAAGACCTCCATAGCCTTTTTTAGGTTATCCATATGGTCATGAGTATCTGATATGATGCCGATAATCACAGGACCTCCTAATTATTTCTTTTATTAGGTATTACTTTCACATGAGATGATAATAATATCTTATGTCAAGTATGTTCAGCCT
>CAZIMB010000035.1:0-17827 GCA_964540275.1 uncultured Nitrospirota bacterium
AACTAAAATTTTAATTTTAAAAATTTTTATTTTTTATGTATAATAGCTGTTGCTATTTCAGTTTTAGATAACTAAAACCTACTGAGAAGGAGGTATCATGAGAGTTTTTTTTACGGTGTTCCTTTTATGTCTCTTTATGCTTTTCTCTTATAGCATATCCAATGCTGACACCTTTACATGTCTTGCATGTCATGGTGTTATGAAAGGCAAGATTAAGGCTAATTCTGGTGTACTAATTGATATTCACGTTGATCCAGAAAGATATTCCTTGTCTGTTCATGGAGGTTTTGATTGCATATCCTGCCATAAACAATTTAGTTCCAATCCACATGAACCTAAACAGGTTGCCAATGTATCAAAGGAAATTGCTGATCTATCAAGCAAATTATCTCATAAGGCAAAGGTTGACCCAATTGCTATTGCTTCATGTATTGAATGTCATGTTGATACTTATAATGCATGGCAAAACAGTATTCATGGAAAAAATGTTATAAATAAAAGGTCAATTGATGGTGCATCATGCAATGACTGTCATGGTTCACCTCATTATATATTTTCAAAAAGTAATCCTGATTCATTAGTTAATAAGAGAAATATAGTAAGGGTGTGCGGAGAATGCCACCAAAAAGAAGATATATATAAGAAATATGGTTATGGACCCTATATACTTGACAGGTATATTGAAAGCTTCCATGGAAAAAAATATATTATAGGACATCCAAATGCTCCAAGCTGTGCTGATTGCCATAATTATCATGATGTAAAGAAATGGGATGATCCAAATTCCCCTGTTTATGGAGATAACAGGCTGAATACATGTGGCAGGTGCCATAAGGGTGCAACAAAGAAATTTGTCGCCTCAATTACCCATAAGCCAGTAGGAAAGGATAATCCTATCCCTTATTATTTTGGTAAAGGGCTAACAATTCTTTTGTTATCGGTATTCACATTTATTGTAGGACATGTAGTCCTTGAGGCTATTTCAGAAATCAGAGATAAGATATTAAGAAAAAAGGGGGAGGGAAAGCATGAATAAAGAGATTCCAAATGAATATCTTAGATTTAATGTCATAGAGAGAATTCAACATGTAATTTTATTTACTTCTTTTTTGGTTCTTACCTTTAGTGGGTGGGCATTGAAATATCCTGAGCAGACTGTTGAGCATTCAATGTGGCTTGTAAGAATATGGGGAGGCGCTGAAAATGCAGGGATAGCCCATCGTATAGCAGGTATCGTTATGATTCTGGATTTTATATGGCATTTATTTTATTTAGGGTATAGTTTATCAACAGGCAAGATGAAATTTCATGTTAATACTACTATAGTACCTCTTCCAAAGGATGTAACAGATGCAATCAAAAATATACTTTATTTCTTAGGCATAGAAAAGGAGAAGCCAAAATTTGGAAGATTTAGCTATATTCATAAATTTGATTATTGGGCAGTATTCTGGGGTATGGGTATCATAGGATTGTCAGGCCTTTTTTTAGCTTTTCCTGTGCAGGCTTCTTATTTATTTCCTTCATGGAGTGTAAATTGGATCTGGGAGGTAATATTTATCATGCATAGTGATGAAGCGCTGCTTGCTATTGTATTCATACTATTCTGGCATTTTTATAATGAACATCTCAGATGGAATAAATTCCCTATGAGTATGACATGGATTACAGGGAAGATCTCGATTGAGGATATGAAGCATGAACATCCATTAGAGTATGAACTCGAATTTGGAAGTAAAAAAGGGGATGATAAATGAGATGGCTGGTATATCTTATAATTGCTTTTTTAATGTTTGGTTGTACACCTGAAAAGACAGAAAAGATTATAGAAAAAGCTCCTGAAAAAGTAATATCAAGGGATGAGGCAGTGGGAAGTTTACCCTGTTTTAGATGTCACTCATACCAGAAATTCTCATCCCAACCTCAGAAGGGAATATTCCCCCATAGTGTTCATATGGAAACAGGATACCATTGCAATCAGTGTCATGAGATAAAGGGGCATAAAAATATAGTTGTAAACAGGGATATATGCAGTAATTGTCATAATATTAAGACTATCTCATTTAAAAAGACTGCATTCCCTTCAAGATTTGATCATATGCTGCACTCAAAAATATTTGGCTGCAAGGATTGTCATCCGAAGATATTTATAATGAAGGCAGGCGCTTCCTATGTAACAATGAAAGATATTTATAATGGCGCTTATTGTGGTGCATGTCATGATGGAAAAAAGGCCTTCTCATCATCTGATTGCGCAAAATGTCATGAAATGAAAGGTTTTAATAAGGAGCTTGTATATAAGGTAGAAGGATTAGGCAATGTTGTGTTCAGTCATAAATTTCATACCTCTGCCTTTTCATGTGCCGATTGTCATCCAAAACTCTTTGATATGAAAAAGACGAAGGGGAAAATGACAATGGATGAAATGTATAAAGGCAAATTCTGTGGCGCATGTCATAATGGATCTATGGCATCACCGCTTTCTGATTGTGGTAAGTGTCACAAAGGTTAAAATATTGCGACAGGGCAGTAAGTTAATTTCTGTAGGGAAATAATAATTATCTCTTTAAAATTGTTGCTCTGTCGCAGCTACTTTTCCTCTTTTATAAGCACTTTGAATAGGCGTGCAATCATTACGCTAGCAATGCCACCTAATAGTGCCCCTATTGATCCTATGATACCAATGACAATTATTACCCCAATAATTACTATGATATTATTCCTTGAAAGATTTGCATTGAACATTTTATTAAGATCATTTGCTACTGCATCTGCCCAACCACCACCAATACTTTCACCGAGCAGTAAGTCCATACTTAATGCTACACCAACACCCAATAAACCACCTAATATTAAACCTGCATAAAAGGCTTTTTTCATTTTGATATTCTTATTCCTCTATCCCATATTTTTTTAACTTTCTATAAAGAGTTGCAAGGTCAATACCGAGAGCTTTTGCAGTTTCCTCTTTATTTTTGTTGTGTGAGTTGTAAGCCTTTAATAGTAGATTTTTTTCATAATCACTCAAATATGTTTTAAGGGTAGAAGATGATGTATCTTTTTCTTTCTGAATTTTTATTTTGTCAGGAAGTTCATTTGGGGTGATATAATCACCTTCTGCAAGGATAACAGCTCTTTCAATTACGTTTGCTAATTCTCTTACATTTCCAGGCCAGGAATATTCAAGAAGAATAGAAATAGCCATATTATTTATGCCTTTTATATTCTTTTTATGCTGTTCATTAAATTTTGATATAAAATGTTTTGCTAGTATTTCTATATCATCTTTTCTTTCTCTCAGAGGAGGAATCTTTATTTCAATTACATTTAATCTCCAGTATAGGTCCTCCCTAAATCTTCCTTCCTTGATCCTATTCTCTATGTCTACATTTGTAGCAGATATTAATCGAATATCTATATTCTTTGGTTTTGTATCACCGAGGGGATAGACCTCTCCTGTTTCAAGGACTTTCAAAAGTTTTGCCTGTAAATTTAAAGGCATATCCCCTATTTCATCAAGAAAAAGTGTCCCTTGATGTGCAAGGGTGATAAGCCCCAATTTGTCAGATACGGCCCCTGTAAAGGCACCTTTCTTGTAGCCAAAGAGCTCGGACTCAAGGAGTCCTTCTGGAATAGCAGAACAGTTTATTGATATAAAAGGATTGTCTCTTCGTGGGCTGTTACAATGAATTATCTCAGCTATAAGCCCCTTTCCTGTTCCGCTTTCGCCTAATATTAATATATTGCTCTTTGTAGGTATTACTTTTTCAAGGGTTTCTAAGATCTTCAGCATGGAGTCTGAACTTGCTACAAAGTCTTTGCAAGCCAAGCGCTGGCTAATTTGCTGTTTTAAGGCGATATTTTCCTTAACAATCCTTTTATACTCAAGGACCTTTTTTATTGTAAGCCTTATCTCTTCATTTAAAAATGGTTTGACTATGTAATCTGATGCACCCTTTTTCATTGCCTCTACTGCAGATTCTATAGAGGCAAAGGCTGTCATTATTATTACGGGCGTTTCTGGGCTTATTTCCTTTGATTTTTCAAGAACTGCCATGCCATCAATCTTGCCCATTTTCAGATCTGTAATTACCGCATCAAAGCTCTCGCTTTTCAGTCTTTCTAAAGCATCTTCACCGCTATTTACAGATGTTACGGCATAACCTTCTTTTTTTAGAAAGAATTCAAGCGCCTTACAGATATCTGGTTCATCGTCAACTATTAATATCTTTTGTTTCATATTATCTTTTTAGTAATTTAAGGAAGATTTAGCTATTATTGTTTGAAGGGAGTATAATAGTAAAGACAGTCCCTTTATTTTCTTCACTTTCTACATTTATTGTACCCTTTAATTTTTTAATAATATTATAACTCACTGCAAGACCAAGGCCGGTACCTTTTTCCTTAGTAGTATAGAATGGATCAAATATCTTTTTTAGATCTTTTTTAGATATTCCGACGCCTGTATCTTGAAATTTTATAACTATATTTCGTCCATCTAAAAGACTGCTGACCGTAAGGGTTCCACCGTCTGGCATAGCATCTATTGCATTTAGGATTAGATTAACAAAGACCTGTGATAGTTGATTTGCATCAGTAGTAATTTCAGGAAGATTATCGCCAAGCTTTTTTAAAATTGTTATGTTTTTAGCCCTTTTATCAAAATGAATTAAATTAAGAGATGTCTCTATTATCTCGTTAATTCTGCATTTTTTCGGTTCACCTGCAGGCATTTTTGAAAAACCAGAAAGCTGCTTTAATATTTCAGATATCCTGTTTATGTGAAAATATATAGTCTCAAGGCTTTCTTTTTTGAATTCATCCTCTTCCATTTCTCTAAGTATCTGGATAAAAGAGAAAATAGAGGTCAGAGGATTGCCAATTTCATGGGCAATTCCAGCAGCAAGTCTGCCTATTGATGCAAGCTTTTCTGATTGGATCATCTGATCTTCCATTTTTTTAAGCTCTGTAATATCTTGAATAACTTTAATATATCCATGCAGCTCACCTGTGAAACTTTTTACAGGAGCTGTTGTGACCTGAAAATATTTATCTTTTTCTCCAAATAAGTTTGTTAAAATCCCAGTTTCAATATTCTCAATGAGATGTTCACCAGATATATTGCAATCAGGGCATATATCATCACAGGATTTCCCTGTGATATCATCACCTGCCATATCCCTTAACATCTGATTAGTCCATTGGATCACGCCATTTTTATCAGTTAGCATAATTCCAACACCTATGGCACTGACGATGGTGTGAAGTTTTTCTTTTTCGCTTTCTAATTCTTGTGTCCTTTCGTATACCTTTTCTTCAAGTTGTAATGCATATTTTTCCAATTCCTCTTTTCTTTTTGCTGCTTCCTCACCTTTTATTCTCTTTTTATTAAATATAATAAGCATTCCTGAAATAATACTTGTAGCAGAAAATATAAAGATTATGAGATAGGAATATAATCTCATGCTATGTCTTGTTGCACGGGTGATTTCAGAGTAAGGGGCAGATACTGCGACTATCCATGATATTTTATCTACTGAAACATTTGAAAATGCAATAATCTTGTCCTCTCCAGTAGGTGCTATATATCTACCATAATCACCAGCCTTACCTTCTATAATATCTTTCTGGAGATTAAAGTCTTTATGACAGCGAAAACAAGAAGTATTTGATTTATAAATATTTCCACCAACCATTGAGGGTTGAGTTGGATGATACAATAAATTACCATCCTTATCCATTATCCATACATACCCCTTTTCCGGCAGCTTTAATTTGTCAAAGAATCTGTTTGCTATTTCATTATAAGTAAATGATAGGAAAATTACCGCCTGCAGGTTGTTTGCTTTATATATAGGCGAAACTATAGATATAAGAGAGGTGGTAGTTGTTATCTCTGATTCTCCTTTTTTTAATTTTTTTCCTGCTCCAATAATTTCATCAACAAAATCATTTTGTATGGGCCTATCTCCTCTCAGATATAGAAAATCTCCCTTTGTATCAATAATTCCAATATTAAGGCGTTCCATTCCTATATGCTGTAATTCCCTATTAAAAATATAATTAAAGGTTTCTTTATTAAATGGTTTATTAGACATATCAATGGCTATCTCTATAGCCTCTTCCTTTAAAAATTGGATATAATTGCTTATATTATCTGCAATAGATGAGGATGTGAGCAACTGCTGATGGCTAAATTGCTCAGCCATTTCAAGCTCAAGGGATTGCTGGAAAAAAATATTAAGGGTAACAAGGATAGAAATAACAACTATGAGAATTCCAAATATGAAGAGATAACTTTTCATTATTTAATGATAACATAAATATATTTTTATGAAAAATAATATGGGAGAGGATTTATCTGATATTTATAAGTTTTGCTGATGCTTCAGCTATAAGGCTGAGATCAGTTTTTCTTAACATTTTTGCATAAGCTTCAATAAGCCTTTTATTTTTCTTAGTTATAACAGCTTCTATAAGTGTTTTTTCATTGATACTTAAAGGTTTTTTTAATCTTACCTTTATCTCAGCAGTAACAGGTGTCAAGCCTTCTGCAATTGCAGCTTGAATCATGGCCTCATCTAAGATTGTGGCTATAATGCCTCCATGTATTATATTTTTATATCCCTGATAGGCCTTGGATGGAACAAATTCAGTGAATAAACTTCCGTTATGGTAAGTAAAAGAAAGTTTTAGACCACATGGATTTTTCTTGCCGCAAGCAAAGCAGTGATCGTCATCTTCTAAGGCTAACAAAGTCAAATCTTTAGAATTCCGGAAGGTCATTTATTCATCATCTCAAGAAACTCTTTATTATTTTTTGTTCCCTTGAGTTTGCTTAAAAGAAATTCCATGCTCTCTACAGTGCTTAAAGGATTAAGCACTTTTCTGAGTATCCACATTTTATTTAAAACATCCATATCTACAAGAAGCTCTTCTTTCCTTGTGCCTGATGCATTTATATCTATGCTCGGGAATATTCTCTTATCAACAAGCTTACGGTCAAGGTGCAATTCCATATTGCCTGTTCCTTTGAATTCTTCAAAAATCACATCATCCATCCTGCTACCAGTATCTATTAGGGCAGTAGCCAATATGGTAAGACTGCCACCTTCTTCTAAATTTCTTGCTGTACCAAAAAATCTCTTTGGTCTTTGAAGGGCATTTGCATCAAGTCCTCCAGAAAGTATCTTACCGCTTGGTGGAGCAATAGTATTATATGCCCTTGCAAGTCTTGTAATACTATCAAGAAGGATAACGACATCCCGTTTTGTCTCAACAATACGTTTAGCCCTTTCTATTACCATTTCTGATACCTGACAATGCCTTTGAGGTGGCTCATCAAATGTGGAGCTTATTATTTCAGCAGAGCTTACCTGTCTCTTCCAATCTGTAACCTCCTCGGGTCTTTCATCTATAAGAAGGATAATAAGATGTATCTCGTTATGATTCTTTTTGATTGCCTTTGCTATTGACTGAAGAAGCATAGTCTTTCCTGTCCTTGGCGCCGCAACTATAAGACCGCGCTGTCCTTTTCCGATGGGTGTTATAAGATCCATAACCCTCGTTGAATAGTCATTTGGGTCATACTCAAGATTTATCTTTTCTGTAGGATAATAAGGGGTAAGGTTATCGAAAAGAGCCCTTGTTATATTGTTTTCTGGTGCTTCATTATTTATTGCCTCTACTTTTAGCAATGCAAAATATCTTTCATTTTCTTTTGGAGGTCTAATCTGTCCAGATACAAAATCTCCTGTCCTTAATGAAAATCTTCTTATTTGTGAAGGTGATACATAAATATCATCAGGCGAAGGTAAATAGCTGTAATCAGGGGATCGAAGAAATCCGAATCCATCAGGAAGTATCTCTAAAACGCCAGAGCCGTAAACATTCCCCGCTTTTTCAGCCTGAGCCTGTAGTATGGCAAAGATAAGCTCTTGCTTTCTCATACCTGTTGCACCTTCAACATGTAGTTCCTTTGCAATATTGGTGAGTAGATCGATATTTTTCTCCTTTAACTCAGAAATAGAAATGTAGTTTTCCATACTTTACCTCTTTCAATTTTTTTTAAATTATTAATATAATCTCTTTTGGTATAAATTTATTAAGCCTTGATATACAAAACCTTGACTTGCAAATTATCCCAATCATTAACGGTTTAAAGGCATATATTTGCTATCATAGCTACTTGAGATAAGGGTTAAAATCTAACCCGATTTATCTTAAAATGGTATGATAGTCCGCTGACCAGATTTTTCGATTTGATTTGGGCATAAGCGTTTACTTAAAAAAATTCTTTATAGATCATCCCTATAATCAGGAGGGATAATATTGAAAAAGGTATTTTTATATTACTCATATTGATAAGTCTTTGTCAATTTTTTAATTTTCTTGTAAAAAACCTTTTTGGACAATTCTTATTCTTCTTGCGAGTTCACGGACAGCATCCGTAATTGTCATCCCTTTGTCGATTAATTCTCTCACAAACTCTGCCTTTGAAAGTTCGTTTATAACATACTCTGTAGGGCCTGATATATCACAGATATTTACTCCTTCTTGAAGTTGCTGCATAATGCATTGCTCTATCTCCTGGGGAGTAAATTTTTTTGCAAGTTCTTTTATTTCTTTAATGTATATATCCTGTTTTTGCAATTTCAACTCCTTTTTTAAAATAACCCTTTTTCTAACTTTTGGCGGGAGCGTGTGGGAATCGAACCCACCCTGCCAGTTTGTGGCCGGCAACACTGGATTTGAAGTCCAGGAGGGACACCAGAACCCTATGCGCTCCCAATATGATTAGATTTTAATTAATTATATTCTATTTCTTCAAGAAAATGTTACTTAAATCAAGCATCTTTTCCCCATGATGAAATTTAGACTGCCTATTTGGCATATTCCTTATTTGTAATTGTTAGGGCAATTAATTGCAACAATTTATTGGTTTTAGTCAAAGATATCAAATATTTTTTTTAATATTGATTTCTGTTTATACCTGTATTTATCATATTTTTCATAATATTCCTTTCTTTCTTTAAAGAGTGGTTTAAATTCATCATCCAGAGAAGACTCTGCCTGTTTTATCTGGCTGATTATCTTGCCCATTTCACCCTTGTCAAGCCATATGCCTCCACAGGAGGGGCAGTAATCAATAACCACACTGTGTTTTACTGTTTCAAGTAATTCGCTACTACACCTTGGACATATCATACTTTTGCCTCCTATATTTTAATCTTTTATCCCAAAATAACCGAATACTCTTATTTGTCTTGAACTGCCTTTTTTAGATGCATTGAGTTTAAGAAGATAGATATTTTTTGATCCATTCTTCCTCTAATTGTAATTCCTTTGCAAGTATTTTGGTAGAAGCTCCTGTCTGTTTTATCACTTCTTTGAGAAATTCCTCAAAACTCACGCTATTTTCTAAGCAAGAATGAAAGTTTTCATAAAGTATATGCGCCAATGCCTCTGAGGGTATCTTATATCCTTTACGGGTGGCTTCTTTTTCTCCTATTGATTCAGGAACACCAATAATCACAACCTTTCTGTCCACAATCATATATCTCAGGTCATGGACCATAGAGCAGTCGGTATATCTTATTTCAGCGCCAGCCTTTGTGTATAGATAACCAACATGCAGTCTATCAGGAAATTTTGGAAGGAGATATATAATTTTTACCCCCTCTGTTGAAAGTTTCTCTATGGCAGATATTAAATTCTTTATCCTGCTTCTATCTTCATCAGAGGGAAATCTCCCTGTTATTGTTCCTATAACCTCTTTGTTTGAATCAGCAAGGGAGTCCATGATAGTAAGAAAATACTCCTCTCTTGTTAATACCTTTGTTGATCTCTCAACCTCTAAAAGCAAGGATTTTCTTCCTCTCCCTTCTTTGATGCTAAAGATAAGCAGTAAAATTGTAAATACAAGCAAAACAGTTTCAAGAACTAAAAGTCCGACCTCAAGACTCATAATTAAACTCCAGAAAAATTAAATAATAAAGCCCTGCCATGCAGGGCTTTAGCTTTGAATCATTATGACTTAATAAGATAAGTCTAATAAGCCTCTTTGTCTGTAATAATATCTTCAGCAGAAATACTCCTTCTAAATATCCAGTATACCCAAATCTGGTAAGCAATTACAATAGGGACAAAGATAAAGGCAACAATGGTCATTATTTTTAGTGTGTAAGGGCTTGAGGATGAATTGAAAATAGTTAGACTAAAAGCATTATCAATACTTGAAGGTATTAGATTTGGGTAAAGTCCTATAACCCCCGTAAATGTTACTGTAACTATTGTTATACAGGAGCTATAAAAGGCATGCAGGAATCTTTCTTTAGCAGCAAAAATTTTTATGCCTAAAAGAGAGATTACAGCAATGGCTGGGACTATAAACCAGATAGGGTTTTTAATATAATTAAGATAAAGCTCTGTAGCATAATTTGTATAAATTAAAAATACTACTGCTACGGCAAGAAGCAAATACCATGCTCTAGATGCCACATTAGCTGCCCTGATGCTTAAATCCCCTTCTGTCTTTATTTTAATCCATAAGCCGCCATGAATAATGAATAGCAATACGAATAGGATGCCTGTAAGAATACCATAAGGATTAAGAAGGGTAAAAAGGGTTCCGTGATAGCCTTTGTCATCCATTGGCAGTCCCTGAAATATATTTCCAAATGCAACACCGAATAGAAGTGCAGGGATAAAACTACCTATAAATATTGCCAAATCCCAGAACCTTTTCCAACTGTCGCTTTCAAACTTACCCCTGAATTCAAAGGCAACGCCTCTGAATATCAATGCAAAAAGTATTATCAAAAGGGGTGTGTAAAGATAGCTAAACATCAATGCATAGGTAGTAGGAAAGGCAGCAAAGGTTGCGCCTCCTGCTGTTATTAGCCAGACCTCATTCCCATCCCACACAGGTCCTAATGTATTAATGACCAATCTCCTATCAGTATCATTTTTTGAGATGAAATTTTGTAGGATACCAGCCCCAAAATCAAATCCATCTAACATGAAATAAACAGCCCATAAAGTTCCCCACAGTATGAACCAAATAATCTGAAATTCCATGATTACACCTCCCTCGATAGTTTGATAATAGAGGAAATATCCTCATCAGGACCTTTTTTTGAAAACTTGGCTAATAGATATATATCCAGAATGCCGAGGAAACCATAAAACAGCGTAAATCCTATGAAAGATGCTAATACCTGTCCTGTGCTAACAGCCGTAGAAACAGCATCGGATGTCCTTAAGACTCCATATACTATCCATGGTTGTCTTCCTATTTCAGCAACGAGCCAGCCAAGCTGACCTGCTATATAGGGCAGTGGAATAGAGTAAAGCATTATCTTAAGAAATGTTGGACTAACCTCGAGTCTGTCCTTTTTGGATATAATATAGGCTATCAAGGAAAGGAGGATAAAAAGAAAACCTAAGGAAACCATTATACGAAAACTAAGAAATGTTACAAGCATAGGAGGTCTATCCTCTTTAGCAAATTCCTTAAGTCCCTTAATCTCAGCTTCTGAATCCCAAAAGGCAAGAAGGCTTAAAAGTTTTGGTATGCCTATAGCCTCAATAGCATTTTTTTCATTTTCAGGGTCTGGAATAACGAGCAGGTTATAGGGCACCGCCTTCTGGGTATCCCATACAGCTTCCATTGCTGCAAATTTGGTTGGCTGTGTCTTTGCAACCTCTCCAGCGTGGAAATCCCCAATTACAACAAGCAATAATGAACTGACAAGTCCAAATGTCGCTGCAATTTTAAAGGACCTCTTGAAGAGGTCAAGTTTGTTTTTTCTGAGAATATGATAGGCCGAAACCCCCATTACAAAAAAGGCTGCTACTACATAACCAGAGACTACTGTATGACCAAATTTTAACCATCCATAGGGATTCATTACAACTGCTCCAAAATCAACTAATTCTGCCCTGTTATTTCTTATAACATAACCAACAGGGTTTTGCATCCAGCCATTTGCTATAAGTATCCAGAGGGCTGATAGATTTGTAGCAATTGCTACAAGCCATATTGATAGGGCATGCAGTTTTTTAGAGACCCTGTTCCAGCCGAATATCCATAGACCTATAAATGTTGACTCAAGGAAAAAGGATACAGTTGCCTCTATTGCAAGAGGTGCGCCAAAGATATCACCAACATATCTTGAATACTCTGCCCAGTTCATACCAAACTGGAATTCCATTGTGATGCCCGTCACAACGCCGAGGGCAAAATTGATTAAAAAGAGCTTCCCCCAAAATTTAGTCATCCTCAAATACATCTCATTGTTTGTTTTTACATAAAGGGTCTCCATATAGGCAACGAGAATAGACAGCCCAATGGTTAGAGGCACAAAGATGAAGTGAAAGGCTGCGGTAATTGCAAACTGCAATCTACTTAGCAATAAAGCATCCATAAAATTTTCCCTCCTTTTTTTGAGTTATAGTTTTTTTGAGATTGATTTCTTTATATTGCATCTAAGTTTTTTTCTGTTCTGTGTTAAATTTTCAAAATCATAGGCCCTTAATAGAGCCTCAACCTTTTTTCTTAATTCAAACCATAATGGATGAACACTGCAAGAACTGGTGAGTCTGCAGATATCCTTATTTACAGCGCACTTATTAAATATGACAGGTCCGTCAATCGCCTCTATTACATCATAGAGGTTTATCTCTTTTGGCATTTTTGCAAGTTTAAATCCACCATTAATACCTTTAAAAGATTCAACAATACCTCTTCTTTTTAGTTTCTGGAGGACCTTTGCAAGGAACTCTTTAGGAACTGACATCTCTTCTGCGATTTCATCTACAATACTTATCTTATCAGGATTCTCTGATAGATAAAGGATACATCTTATGGCATAATCAGCCTGTCGTGTAATCTGCATATATTCACCTTAATAATATTTAAAATCTTCAAATCAGATAAATTTTATCCTATTTTAAAATAAGAAGTCAATATCATTTATCAAAATAATAAATAAATCATACTAAAGTTCTAAAGCTTTTTTTCCCATTCCCAAGCAGTCTTTATGATATAAAATAGGTCATTGTATTTTGGTTTCCAGTTCAGCTGGCTTTTAATTTTCTTGCTGTCAGCAATTAATACAGGTGGGTCCCCTTCTCTAGGCAAGGTTTCTTGAACGATAAAATCAATTCCAGTTACCCTTTTAACTGTTTCTATTACCTCTCTCACTGAATAACCATGTCCATAACCACAGTTGAAGACATCACTTTTTCTGTTTTTTAAGAGATATTCAAGTGCAAGTATATGAGCTTCTGCAAGGTCATCCACATGTATATAGTCCCTTATGCATGTGCCATCAGGGGTTGGATAATTTGTTCCAAAGATCTCTAATTTTTTAAATTCCCCTTTAGCTGTTTTTAAAGCCCTTGTTACAAGATGTGTTGATTCTTTATATGCCTGACCAATCCTATTTTTACTGTCAGCTCCAGCTACATTAAAATATCTGAGAGAGATATAGTTAAATTCCTTGTATGCAGATGAAAGGTCTTTTAATATTAATTCAGTCATCATCTTTGATGTGCCATAAGGATTAATTGGCATTAATCTCTCATCTTCTGTGACAGGGATATTTTCAGGTATGCCATAGACAGCAGCTGTAGATGAAAAAATAAGGCTATTAACATCTTCTTCCAGCATCACTTCAAGAAGGTTTAGGGTATTTGCAGTATTATTTCTATAATATTTAAGTGGATCTTTGACACTCTCAGGAACTGTAATAGAGGCGGCAAAATGCATTATTGCATCTGGTTTAAACCATGATATTAACTCTTTTAGTTTCTTTTTGTCTGATAAGTCACCCTCAATAAGTTCTCCATAAAGGACAGCCCATCTATTGCCAGTGGACAAATTATCATAGGTGATGACATTAAATCCCCTTTCTCCAAGAGATTTTACAACGTGACTGCCGATATAACCGGCACCGCCTATAACAAGTATATTTATGCTCATATCTGATTTCAGATTAATCTAAACATGAGGATAAGTTTTGCAAAGGCAGTAAAAGGATCTTTAGAAGCTTTAAAAGTTCGGTTCATAAAAAACCCCATCATTATAGCTCAACATTATAATTTTTAGTTGAATATTATTGCACACTTAAGCGAATCTCTTGCCTCAGCAGTAATTCTGTATGCCCTATCAGTATCATCTATGGAGAATCTATGTGTTATAAGTTTTTCTGCCTTGATGATTCCTTTACTAATAAAATCTAAAGCTGTTTTCGTGTCATCAGGTCCGCAGGAGTAGCTGGTGACAATGTTTATATCCTTAAAATATATTTCATTAATATTAATATCCAATATCTCATTTGGTTTTGAGGGCGTAAAAACTACTACTGTTCCACCAGGAGATACTGTTTTTAAACCATCCTTTATAGCATAAACACTATTTGGGCATACAATTACTATATCTGCCATAAATCCATTCGTAATATCTTTAACCCTCTCATATAATTCCTCTTTTGAGACATCTATAACATAATCTGCCCCAAATTCTATTGCCTTCTGTAATCTAAATGGTACCAAATCAGCGCCTATTATTATGTTAGCGCCATATTCCCTTGCAAGCATGATATGAATTTGTCCCATTACTCCTAACCCAATAACTAAAAGAGTATCACCTTTTTTTATTATTGAACGCCTTAATGATTTAACTACGCATGCAGTTGGTTCAATCAGCACACCGTCCTCATAGGTAATATGATCTGGAAGTTTTAATGTATCGTTTAATAGGATAGTTTCAGGGACCAATATATATTCTGAGATACCACCAGGTATAATCCTTGATTTTTTCCATGTTTCACACTGGACATAATCTCCCCTTTGGCAATATTTACAATTTAAGCAAGGTGCATGATGGTGAACAAATACCCTATCATTAACCTTTAGTTTGAAGTTAGGAAGAAAATTACATTCCTTGCCAATTTCTATTATCTCTCCAACAGGCTCGTGACCTATAACAAGAGGTGCCTTCTTTTCTATATACCATGGCATAACATCTCCAGAGCATATACCGCATGCCTTTGTTTTTATCAGGGCCTCTTTATTACCTATTTTTGGAATAGGTATATCTTCTATCCTTATATCACTAAAACTGTAAAGTTTTGCTGTTTTCATGGTTGAGTAAATGCATCTTTAAGTAGCTTGCTCTGTCTTTCAAATGCCTGCCTCGGATTTCTGGGGTCTTTTATAAGCGCTATCTCCTGGGTTATGAGTCTTGCTAGATTAAGTACATGGGTATCAACCTTAGCAGATTCCCTTTTATAGAGGGGGTGGTCCCTGTTTATATAAATTGTGGTCTCTTCTGAAAAGACCTCGGTTCCATCTTCGCCAAAGGAGTCAACAACGCATGAAATACCAGCCTCACCAAACTTTATTTTTTTTATGATAGCATTAGGTGTTAGACTTTTTACCTTTGGTTTTTTCTTCTTTTTTTTCTCTTTAGGTGGTTTGATTTGCCCTTCTCCTTTGATTTCCTCTTCCTTTGCGCCAATCTTTTCTTTTGTTATCTCTGCAGCGTTTCCAATTCCTTTAATCTCATCACCAATAGGAAAGGCGCCAAAGGGAGATAGTTCTGGATTTGCCGCAAGCGCCTTATAAATCCTATGTAATGCCTCCTTTAATGCAATGCTTACTTTTTTGCTCTCTTTTTTTATGGTTAATTTATGTAGATAGGTTTTCACATTCTCCATTACTTCTGTCATGACAGTATAAAACTCAAGATATTCAGGTGAATCCTTTATAAAACCTGTCCTATCACTTGTGATGGGTAGAAAATCAGCATTAACCTCACCCCTTACCCTTGCCATTTGCTTTCCCCATGTTTCCATACCAAAAAACTCTCTTCTTATTGTTACCTGTTTGACCTTTATCTCTATACCGAGATCAGTGGTTGTAGAAGCTATTTCTGGAATTATTACAATCTCTCCACTTACAGGACCAAAGGAGGTGCCTTCAAGAAAAGGGAATTTATGTCCTGATAAGCTCCTTGGTGTAACAGTATGGTTGTTGATCTTGACCTTGAAATTGGGCGCCTTAATAGGTGTGCCTTCTATTATCTTTGCCTCTAAATCTTTTGGATCAAATTTTCTATCAAGTCCCTTTAATATCACTGTTGTGCCATTATGTTTTCTGAAGTCAGAGGGGAGTATTTCAAGGGGAATTTGCCATGTATCTGGTGTTTTTTCCCACTGTTCTTTATCAAAAATAACCCTTCCGACAAACTCACCCTTCTTCGTGATTACCTCAAATCTTTTACATGCTGAAAGGGTTGCAAATTTTCCTATGCCGAATTGTCCAATCCTATCCCTGTCACTTCCATTATCCCCTATCTCAATCATGTCCTCTGAAATAATAATCTCTATAAGAGTGGCATCTGCATCATAGGCATTATTTACAAGTTCCCTAATAAACTCAATGCTTTCTGTATATAGCCTTTCACCTATGGTAATTATATGGCTTTTGTCAATAGTAAGAGGGATAAACTCAGGGAATGATTGCATACTTTATTCCGTCTCCCTTTGAAAGTCTCTCAAATGCTATAGGAAGGTCTTTTAAGGGATATTTTCGACTTATCAATGAAGAGACATTTATTTTATCCTTCATGAGTTTATATGCGATCCTTACATCTTTAGGAGTATAGTGAAATACACCTTTTATTGTAATTTCATTATAATGAAGCCTGTATGTGTCAAAACTGACTTTAGTATCTTTTTTTACACCCCCAAATAGTATTACATACCCTCCTTGTCTGACATAATATATAGATTCCTCCCATACATCAAGTTGCCCTGTGCATTCAAATACAAAATCAACACCCAACCCATTGGTAAATTTTTTAACTGTCTCAGATAGTTCTGATGGATGGACAGATATATCAGCACCAAGTTCTTTTGCTATATCAAGTCTATTTTGTTCAAGTCCACTAATCATTAAAAGGGCGCCTTTGAGTTTTAATATTAATAGATGAAGGAGACCGATTGGTCCTGTTCCTATTATCAGTACCTTATCACCTTTTTTTATGTTTAATCCATTTATGCCATGAACTACACATGATAAGGGCTCAAGGAATGCTGCCTCTTCAAAGCTTAATGATGATGGCTTTAAAAAGACATTCTGTTTAACAATATGTTTAGGTAATAAGATATATTCTGCAAATGCTCCGAGTACCTTTGTATTCATTATATTTTCACATAGATTATGAAGCCTTTTTTTGCAATAGGGACAATTAAGACAAGGAGCACTGTGGACAGCCATTACCTCATCTCCTTCTTTAAATTTCTTTACACCTTTGCCAACCTCTGCCACAATTCCAGAAAACTCATGACCAAAAACACCAGGCATAGGTATCATGGGATGCCCTCTTAAATAGGCCTTTAGATCGGTTCCACAGGTAAGAGCTGCCTTTATCTTTATAGTTATCTCACCGTGTGATGGTTTTGGGATCGTTATTTCTCTTAATTCTATTAATCCGGGTCCTATCAGGTAACTTGCAAGCATGGTATTCTTCATTGATTTACCTCTCAGTTCTCTTGTCACCGCTTTTTATTGAGCATCTATTAGATGATTCTATTTTTCCACCTAAAAATTGTCCAACAATAGAAGACAATACAAAAAAAGGTATATAGTTGTAATCAGCATGAATTAGCAACCTTGTTAATATAACAAACGGCACAGGCACATGGATGAACAAAAACCATTTAAAGGAGTATTTTTTTGTATGGCTTCTCAAATATCCGAAAGGAACATTGAGAATAAATGCAAAAAGTGATATTAAAAGAATTTTATACATTAT
>CAZIMB010000036.1:0-16353 GCA_964540275.1 uncultured Nitrospirota bacterium
AGATTTATCATAGTCCGAAAAAATAATAATTTGGTTATAATAAATAAAAAAGATGTTAGTCTTAAATGACAGAATAAACGAGATAATTACACATTTATCTATTTATCTGAGGGGTAAAAGTAGGGCTCTTAAGTTGTCTCTTTTAGCTATCTTTTCAAAAGGTCATCTACTTATTGAGGACATGCCAGGATTGGGAAAGACAACCCTTGCAATAGCAATTGCAAAGGCATTAGATCTGAGCTTTGGTAGGATACAATGCACAAGTGATCTGCTTCCATCAGATATTACAGGTCTTTCTATATATAATAAGGACAAAGGCACCTTCGAATTTCATCCAGGTCCTATATTTAACAATATAGTGCTTATTGATGAGATAAATAGGGCAACACCAAAGACACAGAGTGCACTACTTGAGGCTATGGGCGAGAAGCAGACAACTATTGAGGGTAAGACCTATCCCCATCCCAATCCCTTTTTTGTTATAGCTACCCAGAATCCTGCGGAGCATTATGGCACATTTCCCCTTCCCGAGTCACAGCTTGACAGATTTACTATGAAGATAAGCATAGGTTATCCATCAAAGGAGGCAGAAAAAGATATTATCAAAAAGGGCTTTCATAGAGAGGACCTTTACAATATAAAGCCAGTAATGAACAGAGATGAGGTAATAAGTTTACAAAACGAGATAGAGAGGAATGTATTTTTATCAGAGAGGATTCTTGATTATATCCTTGAGATAATAAAGGCTACAAGGAATAATAAATATATATATTCAGGCATATCTACAAGGGGAGCACTTGCAATAACACATATAGCAAAGGCAAATGCATATTTTAACAACAGAGATTATGTAATACCAGAAGACATAAAGGAACTTGCTGATTATATCATCCCCCATAGGATAATATTGAAGGAAGAGTATGAAAATATGGATAAGAGGGATTTAATCCGTGCAATTATTGATCAGGTGCCACAGCCGATTTAATGAAAGAAATAAGGATAACAAAGACAGGTTGGATATTTATTCTCTTGACAATACTTCTTGGCTTTGCTGCTGTAAATACAGGCAATAATTTAGTGTATCTTATTGCCTCAGGTTTTTTAAGCTTCATGGCTGTATCTGGTCTGCTTGGGAAGGGAAATATATCTAAAATTGATATAGCTATTGATTTGCCTCAAGAAATATATGCAAAAAAAGATACATTCATTAAAATAAGACTTAAAAATAATAAAAGACTATTTCCAGCCTTTCTTATAAGGGTTAATTTTGATAATAGATCAGTAATCTTCCCTTTTGTAGATCCTAAAGGTGAAGACATAAAAAATATTTCAACAATCTTTAATAAAAGAGGCTTTTATTCTATTAGTAATATCAATATTAGTTCTGTTTTTCCTTTTAATTTTTTTGTCAGATGCAGAAAAATAGATACAACCTGTGAGTTTATAGTATTTCCCATGCCCAAAAAATGCAATATTAGCCATTTTTTGATAGATAAGAGATTTATAGGAGAGATATCAACAGATAAAAAGGGATATGAACCAGAGATATTATCTATAAGAAACTACATAAAAACAGATCCATTTAAATATATAAGCTGGAAGGCAAGTGCAAAAACAGGAGAGCTAAAGACAAAAGAGCTATCAGCTCCTTCAAGTCAACCAATTATTATTGATCTGGATGAAATAGAAATAAGGGAGTTGGAAGAAAAAATCTCATGCATCACCTATGTTGTTATAAAGAATATTCAAAAGAACATCCCAATTGGTATCAAGATTAACAACAAACTTTACAAACCTAATGTAACAAAACAGCACAGGATAAATATACTTAAGGAATTAGCTTTATACAATGTCTAAAAGATATATAAGAATTGAGGATATTGCGAAGACAATAAGTTATCTTATCGCGATTGTAGGATTCTTATCTGTCTTTAGACATATTAATCTTATATATTCAATATCCTTTATAGCCCTTCTTTATTCTTCAATATATCTTGATCTCAAAAAATCTATCTTTATACCCCGTTGGATTTTAAATACAGTCTCCCTACTTATTATTGCTATGTATTTAATCAGGATAAACCTTGATGACCTTGTTGTGCCTACACTTGAATCCCTTTTATTATTGCTCGCCATAAAATTTTTTGAAAGAAAAGGTTTTAGAGACTATATGCAGATATATATATTGGTTGTATTTCTACTTGCAGGGTCAGCCCTTATGTCACTGGATATGATATTCCTCCTTTATTTTTTAGTGCTTGTTTTTCTTATTACAACTGCTATTATTATGCTAACATATTATTCTCAAGACCCTAATATGACCCTAGAAAAAGGGGTCATCTTTAAGATTTTATCAAAATCCCTTTTGGTCCCTTTTATATTAATTCCTCTTTCAGCATTGATGTTCCTTATCCTGCCAAGGACAAAATATCCCTTGTTTGATTTTCTTAACAGGGGTGGGACAGCTTCAACAGGATTCACAGACATTGTGAGATTAGGGGGTGTTTCAGATATTCAGGAAGATGCATCCGTCATATTCAGGGCAAAGATGGATAAGATTGAATCGGATTCCCTTTACTGGAGGGGAATAGTTCTTGATAAATTTGATGGTGTAACATGGCGCCCCTCAGATACAGAGAGTGTAATAAGGGAACAATCTATGGTTATTGGAAAGAGAATATATCAAGAAATTTACCTTGAGCCTTATGAAAATAAATACCTTTTTGGCATTGATAAACCCTTATTTTTATCCATTCCAAATATAAAAAAATTAGAAGACCTAACATTTTTATACCATAAGAATATTGATCGGAGGATAAAATATGATGCTATATCCATAATATCCGATTCACTGGTTGATGATAATATTGATATAGATAAATATCTTCAATTACCAGAAAAGGGACTTAAAAAAATAAGGGAGTCTGTAGAAAAACTTTCCAAAAATAATACAAAAAAGGAGACAATAAATGAGATTCTAACATTCCTAAAATATGGGCAATATAAATATTCACTTAAAAATCTACCCTTAACAGGCAATCCATTGGAAGAATTTCTCTTTAACTATAAATACGGAAATTGTGAATATTTTGCCTCTGCTATGGCAGTAATGCTTAGGATTGCTGGTATACCCTCAAGGCTTGTTGGCGGTTATCTTGGTGGATATTATAATAAAACAGGTGGATATTATCTGGTAACCCAGAAAAATGCCCATGTATGGGTTGAGGCATACCTTGATGGTAGATGGATAAGGCTTGATCCTACACCAGCCCCATTAGATGGTTATGTTTCTCAGAATGATTTACTTTTAAATTTAAGACTACTTTTGGATACAATAAATCATTATTGGAATGCACTTATTATAAGCTATGACCTTGAAAGGCAATTTTCTATTATAAAAAGCATAGGGGCTATAAGAAATGCAGAAATAAATATAGTATCCAAAAAAGACCTAATAAGTTACGCTCCTTTATTTTTTTTCATAATATTATTATGCGTTATTTTTTATTATCTTCTAAATAGAAAGTCCAGAGAGGAGATTATAATCAGCCATTTCTTAAATAGATTAAAGAGATATGGAATTGAGAGAAAAGAATCTGAAGGGCTTGAGGAATTGGCATCAAGGATAAAAGAAGATAGGATAAAAACGGTGTCCTTAAAATTTGTAAGGGAGTTTGAGACCAGGTTTTATAAAGACAGGAGACTTACTAAAAAAGACATCAAACTATTAAATGATATAATAAAAGAGATAAAATTATAAATAATCCTTAAAACTTCTCATAGCCTCTTCATAAATCTCCTGTTCACTATGTCTATATTTTGGGGAAAAGTGCATTATATGTAGATTGCCTACATTGGCATCTCTTGCTATCTTACCTGCAATTGCTGCAGTTAGATGATGCCGTTCAAATGCCCTTTCCCTATCTCTATCGAGAAAATATGCCTCGCAAAAAAGTATATCAGAGTCTTTAACAAATTGAATTATCTTTTGCACATTTTCATCCATAGGGGATACATCCATAACATAGGATATCTTTTGACCCTTTGTTATAGTAACAATATCCATTAACTCTTTGAGACAGTAAATTCTTTCATTTATAATAAATTCTGTCTCTTCTGGATCCCTATTCCTTATTGCATTTTTCAGTTTAGAAAGCCATGGACCAACAGGCAATCCCCTATCCAAAAGGGAAGCCTTATTTATGTTTATATGAAAATCCTCCTCAATGCAATAGGCAGTAACAGGTATTTGGTGTGATAGGGTTAAAGCCTTAACCCTAAATAGGGGTTCCTGTAAAATAATTCCATGAAATTGCCTTTCAGGATAATCAATTCTTTTAAAGGAGTTTTCTGCATAAAAGCCAGCATGAAACAATAATCTATCTGTTATAGCATATACATTTATTTTTAAGGGATAGTCCTTTATGAGATTCCATGTATAACCCTTTAGCTTTCCTTCAACGCAGGAAATTATATTTTCAGGTCCATAGATATTTAATGGCTCATTTCTTTTTAAAAAACATCTCAGAACCATATCAAAGCCAATAAAATGATCAATATGTGTATGGGTTACAAATATATCCGATACCTTAAGGAGATTACCTAAGGATAGTCTGCCAAGATGCCCTAAATCAAAAAGCAATGCCCTTCCCTCTCTAATTATCCTCACATATACACAAGGGTCTTCAAAGGGACCATTAACAGGCAAGGCATGAAAAGTTGGCTTCATAGTGGTATAATTATATCAATTAAAGATAATAATTATGAATTTTAAAATAAAGATTTTTTTACTTTTGTTTATTTACAATAAGGGGGGAAATATGCCTGAATTGCGAAAGGATCCCATATCAGGAAGATGGGTAATTATTTCAGTAGAGAGGGGTAAGAGGCCTTCAGATTTTATTTCTCCAGGCCAGAAAAGAAAGGTAGGCGGATTCTGCCCATTCTGCCCTGGCAATGAGCATACCACCCCTCCGGAGATAATAGCATTCAGACCTCCTAATACCTTGCCAAATACACCTGGATGGACATTAAGGGTGGTCCCAAACAAATTTCCAGCTTTGCAGATACATGGTGACCTTAATAAAAGGGGAGAGGGTGTATTTGACATGATGAATGGCATTGGAGCCCATGAGGTAATTATTGAGACTAATGATCACCTGCTCTCTCTTGCCACAATGCCCCAGAAATCTGTCGAAGACATGCTATGGGCATATTATTTCAGGCTGACAGATCTTAAAAAAGATGTGAGGTTCAAATATGTGCTGATCTTTAAGAATGAAGGGGAGATAGCAGGCGCCACCCTGGAGCATACACACAGCCAGCTTATAGCCCTTCCGATTATACCAAAGACTGTTAGAGAGGAAATGGAGTCTGCGCGGAAATATTACGATAGTAAGGAACGCTGTATCTTTTGTGATATTATAAATCAGGAGCTCGAATCTGGTAAGAGGGTTATTTATGAAAATGATAAATATGTAGCCCTTTCACCATTTGCACCAAGAGACCCCTTTGAAACTTGGATATTGCCAAAAAGGCATGAATCAAGTTTTTATCCGCCTGAGAAAAGCTTTACAAGTCTCGCTGAGATACTTCAGAGAATACTAAAACAACTGGATAAGGTCTTAGATATGCCCCCATATAATTTTATACTTCATACATCTCCATTTAATGAAGAGATAAATGATTACTATCATTGGCATTTAGAGATATTGCCGAGATTAACAAAACGCGCTGGTTTTGAATGGGGTTCAGGCTTTTTTATAAATCCTACACCACCTGAAGAGGCTACAAGGTTTTTAAGAGAGGCAAAGATATAGGTGTAATAAATTATGCTGACAGATAACACAAATAATATTAGTAGATCTGAAAAAGAGGAGCTATATAGATACAAAGCCCTGTGCAAGCTTACAAAAGAGACTATTTACATACAAGACTTTGACAGGCTCTTAAAAAAGATAGCAGAGGAGACAACCAATTTTTTCAATGCAACAGGCTGTATAATAAGGCTTAAAGAAGATGGTGTACTAAGGATAAAGGCATTTTATGGATTTCCTGAGGAAATTATAGAGAATATGCAGGTAAGCATTGGAGAAGGCATTGCTGGAAGAGCTGTAGAAGAGGGTACTACTATAATTGCAAAGAGCCCTGAGGAATTTGGATTTATTGTTCCTGCTATAAAAGTCCAAACAGCCATATGTACACCTATGAAGATAGGGGATCGCATCATAGGAACCTTTGGCCTTTATGATAAAAAAAATTCAGAGGGATCAATAATTCCCTTCAATGAAGAAGAAATAAAGATACTTGAGGACTTTGCCTCCATTGCAGCTATTGTTATAGACAAAGCAATCCTTTATGAAAATGCCATAAGGCAAGAAAGGGATGCATTAGAATCAAAAAAGAAGCTGGAAGAATTGAATGCCTATTTGCAGGGATTAATAGATAACTCTGCAGATGCCATTATAACCTCAGATCTTGAAGGTAATGTTACATCTATTAATAAAAGCGGTATAGAGATATTCGGATATACCCCCGAAGAATCTATTGGAAGGTTTTTACCTTTTATTCCAGACTTTATAAAAGATATTGAAATGCAATATATAGAGAGGGTAAAAAAAGGCGAGACTATAAAAGGCATTGAAACTATAAGAAAGACAAAGGATGGCAGGTTTATTGACATTAGCCTTACCCTATCACCAATAAAGGATGCTGTTGGAAATGTGATAGGCATAAGCGGCATTTCAAGGGATATCACAGAAAAGAAGAGGTCAGAGAGGGAGATCATAAGCAAAAATGCTATGCTGGCTCGTCTTTATTTTATAAGCTCTACTATGCGGGGAACCCTTGATCTTGATAAATTGCTAATGATGTCCCTGACAGCAGTTACAATGGGTGACGGCCTTGGCTTTAATAGAGCTATGCTCTTTCTTGTTGATGAAGAAAAAAATACCTTAAAAGGGGCCATGGGTGTAGGGCCAGCAAGTCATGAAGAGGCATGGGAGATATGGGCAAGGCTATCAATTGAAAAAAAGGACATGCATGCTATAATGCAGGAGATAGAAAGCAACCCTTTAAGAAGGGACTCCTTTGTTGACCGACTCTGTAAAGGCATAGAGATATCTTTAGATGATGAAACTATCCTGACAAAGGCAATAAAGGAGAAGAGGGCATTTAATGTTGAAAATGTCTACACAGAACCCTTATCTGATCCTGTTCTTATTCAGCAGGTAGGCACAAGGGCTTATGCAGTAGTACCCTTGATATCAAAAGGTAGGGCTATAGGTGCAATATGGGTTGATAATTTATTCTCAGGCAAACCTATTACAGAGGAGGATATAGCCTTTCTAAAGGGCTTTACAGATCAGATTTCTTCTGCTATTGAGAATGCAAGATTATTTGAAAGCATTGCAGAGGCAGAGCAGGAGCTAAAGAATATATTTGAATCAATCTCTGATCTTGTATATTTTAATAAGAGTGATTACACAATAAAAAAAATAAACAAGGCGGTTATTGAAAAAGTCGGCAAACCTCCAGAAGAGATTATAGGGAAAAAATGCTATGAAATATTCCATGGTTTATCAGAGCCATGGGAAAAATGCCCCCACCACAAGACATTGTTTACAAAAAAACCTTTTATTGAGGAACTTGAGGATAAACATTTAGGTGGAACATTTCTTATATCCAGTTCTCCTATATTTGATAAAACAGGTGATATACTGGGCACTATCCATATTGTAAGGGATGTCACAGAGATAAAGAAATTAAGGGAAAAGGTTATCAATGCTGAAAGAATGGCTGCACTTGGTGAGATGGCTGCAAGGGTAGCTCATGAAATAAGAAATCCCCTTCTCTCTATAGGGGGATTTGCAAGAAGATTGGAAAATAAATTATCTGGAGAATTGAAAGAACATGCAAAGATTATATTTGATGAGGTTGGTAGGCTTGAGGGGATATTAAATGATACCTTGAGTTTTGTAAAGACAGGCCGTCTTGATAGAAAAATTGAAGACATAAATGACATAGTTGACAATATAATTAACCTAATTAAACCTATAGTCAATGAAAAGGGCAACACACTAATAAAAGAAATACTATATCCTATAAAGGTATTTGTTGACCATAATAGAATAAAAGAGGCTATCCTAAATATTATTAGTAATGCTAATCAGGCAACTGAAGGTGGTATAATTATTATAAGGGCTTATAAGACTGTGACCCTATCAGAGCCAGACCTTTTAGGCCATAGGGCTGAAAATAAAGAGGTTGTTATAGAGATAGCTGACAATGGATGTGGTATAAAAGAAGAGAATTTAAGCCGTATATTTGATCCATTCTTTACTACAAGACCTGATGGTACAGGGCTTGGTCTCGCCATAACAAAAAAGATAATTGAGGAACATAATGGAAAAATCGAGGTGGAAAGCATATGGGGTAAGGGAACCAAGTTTAAGATATATTTACCAATTGAGGAGGATTAAAAATGAAGAAGATATTAGTTGTAGATGATGAAAAAAATATTTTAAAACTATATGAGGCAGAGCTTTCTGATGAGGGTTATAATGTTGTTACTGCAAGCTCTGGGAAGGAGGCAATTGAGGTTTTTCAGAGGGAAAACCCTGATCTTGTAACACTTGATATTTTAATGCCTGATATGGATGGTATACAGGTATTAAGGCAGATAAAAGAGATGAGGCACAATGTCCCTGTTATAATGCTAACTGCCTATGATTATAGAGATGACTTTTCTGTTTGGGTCTCTGATGCCTATGTTGTCAAATCATCTGATCTTGGAAATCTTAAGAATACGATTAAAAAGATATTAGAAAAGATCAGTTAGTCTAATTCTGTAGAGATACCCTTTCTTTCCAGCGAACAGGGAATATAATTTTTATAGTAGTTCCTTTATCCAATATACTTTCTATTGTTATATCTCCGAGATGTTCTGAAACAATCTGTTTGACAAGAGACAGACCTGTTAAGTGTATATCTTTAGTTTTATAAAAGGGCTCAAATATATTCTTTAAATCTTCCTGAGATATTCCCCTTCCTGTATCTTCAATTGTCAACAAAATGCTATCGTTTTCTTGTGATGCTGATATAGTTATTTGCCCCTTTCCAATAATAGATTCTATAGAATTATTCAATAAATGTCTCACGGCTATCTTAATAAGCTCTTTATTTGCATTAAATATCAATGGGTTTTCAGGTAATCTAATCGTAATGGTAATATTTTTTTCCTTTATTTTTTTTTCAAGAATATTTGTGACTGAAAGTATAATTTCCCTTAAATCCTCTCTTTTAAAAAATGCCCTTCTTTCTTTTACAAGGGAATCAAACTCAGATACTATCATCTCCATCTTTAGACACTCTTCTAATATACTATTCAAGCCATCAATTATGTATTCATCAGAGGTTTTTTTTATAATCTGCCGACATATTCCACCTATTACAGTTACTGGATTTCTTATTCTGTCCGCTATCTTTAATCCAAGCATGCTGATAGTCCTTTCAGCAACAATATGCTCCAGTTCCAGATTAAGATTAAGCACCTCTACATTCATATCTTCAATCTTTTTCTTATATGCCTTTTCTATTTGTAAAAATCTTTTGTATTTAAGCGCCTTAGATAGGGAGTGTATAAGATATTCTGGATCAAAGGGTTTTAAAATAAAATCAAAGGCTCCCTTTTTGATTGCAGAAACAGCAGTATCAAAATCCGCGAATGCTGTCATTAATATTACTGGAATATCTGGATCATAAGCATGGACCTTCTCTATAAGATCAATACCTGATATCTCTGGCATTCTAATATCTGATAAAACCACTTCTATTTTATCTTGCCTTAATCTTTCTAAGGCATCTGCTGTTTTTTCAAATCCTGCAACAATATAGCCTTTTCCTGAAAGATACTCAGAAATATATCTAAGAATAAATGGATCATCATCAACAACCATGATTAAGCCATTAATTTCTGTTTCCCTATTTTTTTCCATATCTTTATTGTTCCTATTTTATTTACCAATGGATTTAATTATTCATTAGTGTAGAATATATTAATGTTTTCGTCAATAATCCATAGTACTTAATGGAAAAATATGTTTATGAGATGCTCTATGAAAGAGGGTAAAACAATAATTCTTCAGCCCTATAATTTTGCATATAATGCCTTTTCTATTGCCAGATATAATGGCAAGGTAGTAATGATAAGAGGCGCAATTCCTGGAGAGACAGTAGAAGTAAGAATAGAAGAAGAAAAAAGGGATTACTACATAGCTAAAGCAATAAAAATATTATCTCCTTCCCCTGATAGGGTAATTCCAAAATGCCCATACTTTGGCATCTGCGGGGGCTGCCATTTACAATATATTTCACATAAATGCCAGATTTATTTAAAAGAGAGGATACTGGAAGATACTTTAAAGAGGCTTGCAAACATAGAAATAAAGACATCTTCTTTATTTGATCCCAATCCATGGGGATATAGATATAGGGGCCAATTTAAGGTCAATTTAAAAAATATAGGTTTTTACAAAGAAAAAAGCCGAGAGGTCGTTGATATAAACAAATGCTACCTTATGACAGATGCAGTGAATGGCTTTTTAAAAAAGACAAGGGATTTGTTATTTTCAATAGATAAAAAACTTCCTTTAATAAAAGAGATACATATATCAAGCAGTGATCAAACAATCAGCCTATTAAAGACCTCTGGCAGGATAGAAAATCCATATGATATAGCCTCAAAATTTCTTAATTCTGGATTTGCAGGGGTTATTATTAATGACGGTAGGGAGATAAATCAATATGGAAAGGGATATATAACTCTTGACCTTGAAGGAATAAAATATACTGTATCTCCTCTCAGTTTTTTCCAGAGCCACTGGAAGTTAAATCAGGAGATAGTAAGATTTATATTAGATAATCTAAAGCCACTAAATAATAAAATAGTATTAGATCTTTATTCTGGCGCTGGTAATTTCTCTCTACCTATCTCTAAATATGCCAAAGAGGTAATTGCAATTGAGGAGAATCCTTATGCTGTAGCTGATGGAAAGAGGAATGCAAAGATAAATAATATTATAAATTGTAGATTTATTCACTCGCCTGTGGAGAGATTTAGTTTTAATAAACCTGATATATTATTAATTGATCCGCCACGGGCAGGGCTTACAAATATTGTAATAGAAAAAATTCTAACCCTCTTGCCAGAAAAGATTGTTTATATATCCTGTAATCCATCTACACTTGCAAGGGATCTCAAAAAACTAATGCTAAAATATGATATTATTCTTGTGAAAATGATAGACCTTTTCCCTCAGACCTATCATATAGAATCTATCTGTTTTCTTAAATTAAGGTAATATGATAAAATTTTAACTACATGCGACTTATCTGCTCAATTGATAATTTAAAGGATAAACACTCCATAGTTATCTGCGATAGCAATCTTTCAGCAAAGGCACATAAAGATTTATTTCACTTTGATGAAAAGCTATATTTTGTCTCTGATAGTCCTGAGATGATATTTGAAGAAATCCTAAAGACAATCGAGGTCTGCAACTCTTTGTCAAAGAATTACCTATCAAAGATACATCTTGTATGCAATTGGATAAATTTGTTTCATATTGCCCTTTGGAGCATACAAAGACCGTTTATCCAAGATGTATTTACCCTCCTAAGAGATTTGGGACTTGGCTTAAAGGAACTTCAGCTATTTAAAGATTCTGATATAAATGACATATTCCCCTATCTATATTATGGTAAGAGATTTGATATATTAAAAAAACTCTGTCACAGGGCAAAAAAACAGACAGAAAATCATTTTAAAGACCCTTTTGTCAGGGTTGATTGCCATCTTACTGCTGAGGATACAAAGATGATAGTGGCAAGCAGTCTTTGAAGGGTCTGTTAACCTCCGTGTGGGGATGGCTTATTTTTATAATATTATAAGAAAACATTTTTTAAGGAGTGGTTATGCCTGTTTTTTTCTTTAAGTCATTGCTCTCTATTATTGTAATTCTTTTAGTTTTAATTGCTACATTTACGATGTTTGAGGTATTAGGAAGGAATGAGAAAAGATATAAAATAGAAAAGATGAAAAGGATTCATAGGATAAACGGCCTTGTCTTTCTCGCAATGTATGTCTTTATATCCTATCTTTGTTTAAACTATATTTACAACACTAAGGTAGAACCATCACCACGTGCCACATTTCATTCTATGTTAGGTCTTGCAATAGCCATCCTGCTTCCAATAAAAATCGCTTATATAAGGTTTTACAAACAATTTTATGACCAGGTAAAAAACTTGGGCCTATTATTAGCAATAATCTCTTTAGGGCTAATTGGAACCTCTGCAGGGTATTATCTTCTTATCACAAAATTTGGCGCAGAAAGTATCATTTTAAAAAAGCAAGAGGAAAGGGGGATGCATCTAAAGGATACAATATTGGTAAGGACAGACCAAGAAGCCATCCAAAAGGGAAAGGAACTCTATTTTTCTAAGTGCCACTTCTGTCATGACCCATATAGCACACAATGGGGAGTTGGTCCAGGGCATAAGGGAATTATGAAAAACCCTACTCTACCTGTTAGCAAAAAACCCGCAACTCCAGAAAATATTGCCGAGCAGATTAGAAATCCCTATAAGGACATGCCTTCATTTTCTTATCTATCTGATAAGGAAATAGAGGAATTAGTAGCTTTTATGAAAACTCTATAAGAGGTTCTATTAGCAGGTGCAGAAAGGTTTTTTCCATTTTATTTCAGGAATTTTTTTAGCCTTAAAAATTCCTTATAGGACCTTGAAACACAATCCTCTATAGCCAATCCATCAAAATAATTACCTGTCAAAAATAGTGGTCTCCCCGATATTAAATTATCAATGGAATGTACTAAAGATTCATGACCTAACCTTAAAGATGGGACAAGGTTTTCCTTTTCAACGACTTGGATTATATCGGATGATGTGATGCCAAGCACCTTAACAATACGATCCATCCTTTCACTTTTTCCAAGGGAGTCAGGTTTAAAATGGAATACAAATCCCCTATAATTAGGATCCTTAACAGTATCCCTTGTAACAATTGAGAAAAAGGCATCATTAACAGGTATTATCCCGGCAGAAGGAGGCAGAGAGGTTTTTTCTGCTTTTATTGCTACCGCCACTGTATTAATCCTTTTCACCTCAATCCCTCCAATAAGTTTGGCTATTTCAGGAAAAGACCTTTGCAAAAGTTTTGAGGATTCGGCGGTATTTGTTGCAATTGCGAGCATCTGTGAGGTATAAATGGTATTTTCAGTGCCTATATTAAATAGGCCATTATTATAGTCTAAGCTTAATACCTCTGTGCCTTTTACAATTTCTATGTTTTTATCTGATGCAATTGTGTCTGTTATCGTCTGTAAGCCATTTATAAGGGTAAATTTTTTTATAATATCCCTTCTACGAGATCTTTTTTTAAATAACATATGAGCAGGAAAATCATCAGCTATTTGAGATATTACAGCATTTAATGCAGGTGAAAGAACCCTTGCAAAATTCTTTTTTCCGATTACCATTGAGTAATAGGATTTAACATCCATGCCTGATTTTTTTATTGTGAAAAAAGATGGAAATGAAAAAAGCAATTCTAAAAAATTAAGCTGTGAAGGAATAGATTTTATCTGATCATTAACGAGCATTCTAAAAGGAACCTTTTCACGCTTAATTATACTTTTAATAGAATCAGTTTCTTCCATTATTTTAATAAGATTCACATAGGAGTTATAACATGTATGTGCCCCAAGTTCTACCCAGAAGTTAAGGTCTTGAAATTTATGGGAATGAATTGTCCCTCCTATCCTATTACTTTTCTCTATAACAAGGGTTTTAAGCCCTTCCATTGAACAGTAATGGGCCATACTTAAACCACTAATGCCTGCCCCTAAGATGATAATGTCATATTTATTCATTTAATCATCTCCCTAAATAGCTATTATATTTAAGACCCTTCTATAGCCTTTATTACCATATTCTTAAGGGCTTCAATAAATTTAGGCGATGTGTTAAGAGATTCTGTCCTTTTTAGGTTTATGCCTAATTCCTCAGCCATTTTTTTATAGACTATATCTATCTCATAAAGCGTCTCTATATGATCTGAAACAAAACTGATTGGCACTATAAGAAGATTTTTAACACCCCTTTTAGAAAGCCTATAAATCATCTCTTCAGTTGATGGCTCAAGCCATTTTACAGGGCCACTTTTGCTCTGAAAGGATAGGTGCCACTCAATATCTATTTTTTCTAATATCTTTTCTATTGTGCCTTTTGTCTCTTTTAAATATGGATCTCCTTCATCAATAAACCTCTGGGGAAGGCTGTGGGCACTAAACAGAACAGGGGTTTTCAGGTCAATTTCAGCCTGAAAAGATTTTAGTCCTTCTTTTATCTTTTCCACCATAGCATCTATATATAGGTAGTTATCAAACCATGACCTAATATAGAAACATTCAAGATTAAATTGCTTTATTGAATCCTCAATGACCTTTAAAGATGAGCCCGTTGTTGCTATGGAGTATTGAGGATAAAGGCTTAAGGCAATGACTTTTTTTATTCCCTCCCCATGTATCTGCTTTATAACATCATGTATAAATGGATGCCAGTATCTCATTCCTACATAGACCTTAAATTGGACATCTAATCCTATTTCTTTATTAAGGGAATCCTCAAGGGCCTTTGCCTGTGAAAAGGTTATATCTAATATCGGAGACTTGCCACCGATGAGGCTATAAGCATCCATTGTCTTTTTTGATCTTATATTTGCAATAAGTGAGGCTATTGGCTTTTGAAGAAATGGTGGACCTAGTTTTATGATGTCTCTATCTGAAAAGAGATTATAAAGAAAGGGTTTAACAGCCTGAAGAGAGTCAGGACCACCGAGATTAAAAAGCATAACAGCTATTTTTTCTAAAGAATGTATTTCCTTCACCTTAACTCCCCTTTTCAGTAAGTTTTTTCATTAATCTCTCATATTTTTCAGATCCGATACACTCCCTTGCTGAAGGGCACCACTGAAGGCAAGATGGCTTCATATCCCTTGTTATAATCATGCCACAACCTTTGCATATGGTATCAGGCTCATCTGACCAGATCTCATTTTTTGTATGGCAGAATATGCATACCAATTCCTCCGGAAAAGGGGTTCTAATCTCTCTACTACCTGGACATGACTCTTTCATTTTTAGATTAATAAGCCTTAATCAGTTTTTGTATAAAGTATATATTAATTTTAACCTAAATTGTAATATTCATGGATTTTTTTTAAAATAACTAATTCCTCTCTGGATTGTCTAGGATCATTGTTCAAAACACCATCCCTTTTTATTAAATTCCATCAATCAGAAATATTAAGGACATCAAGGTAGCATAAAAAACAGGACATTTTTATTTTTGGCTTGATAAAAAGATATGGTCAACTTGACATTTAGATAAGACTGTAAGATAAAATTAATAACATTTTATTATTGAGATATATTTCCTGTGGGCAAGATATGACAAAAGCAGATATCATTAATATTGTATTTGAGAAGGTAGGTCTGCCTAAAAATGAGGCAAAAGATATTGTTGAAACAATATTTGATACTATAAAGCAGACCTTGATAGCTGGTGAGTCTGTTAAGATAACAGGTTTTGGTACATTTAATGTAAGAAAAAAGGGATCCCGTATAGGCAGAAACCCAAAAACTATGGAGGATGTCATAATAAAGCCTCGTAGGGTAATAACATTTAAGACGAGCGATCAGGTCAAGAGTTTGCTTGAATCAAAAAATAGATAAAAATAACTCAAAATTAGGATCTCTACACCATTTTCTTTCTATACATGAGTGAGCCCAAAAAAACACCTGAAGCTCTAAAATTATTCCCTGAAAAACTATTTTATAAAATCGGGGAAGTGAGCAAAATAGTTGACGTAGAACCTTATGTCTTGAGATACTGGGAGACAGAATTTCCTTTTCTAGTCCCTCGTAAAAGCAAATCAGGACAGCGAATTTATTCAAAGAAGGATATAGATCTAATATTAGATATCAAGAAACTTCTTTATGAAGAGAAATTTACTATTGACGGAGCAAGACGAAAGATTATGAATAACCCATCTTCTACACAAGGTGTAATAGAAACTGAAATAGATAAGGGTAATGAAATAAAGAAAAAAATAGAAAAAAATGATAAAGAGGTTTTACATATGATAAAAAAAAGACTTAGAGAGATACTAAATAATTTTTGAGTCTTTTATAAATCGGGGCGTAGCGCAGTCTGGTTTAGCGCACTCGCTTGGGGTGCGAGAGGTCGGCCGTTCGAATCGGCTCGCCCCGA
>CAZIMB010000037.1:0-16353 GCA_964540275.1 uncultured Nitrospirota bacterium
TGCTATCTCATGAGCAATAACTGCTTTTAGCTGATCCCTATTAAGACTACTTATTATTCCTTTTGATAAATATATAGCAGGATTGTTTCCTGTAGTTGAATAAAGGATATAATCTTCATCCTCAAGCAAAAAAATATCAGGCATTATATCTTCTAACTCTTCAATATAGTAATTGAAGGAAGATGTATCAAACTTTTCTTTTATCTCAGGGGAATTTCTTGATTCTAATGCATGTCTTAATATTGGTATTAATTCCTGAAAGACAAAGATTAAGGAGGTTAATATAATCATTATGAAAAAAAAGATCCAAAGTGGAATACCCCATAATATCTCAAGATTCAACCATCTTATGCTATCAAGTAGAGAGCTTTGACGAAAGGATATAGATCCCCTATCTGGATTTATTAACTGATAAAAAGGCATTGATAAGATTGCTATAATTATAATAATAATACGAAATCTTTGTCGTACAATGGGATCTGTTATCTCTAATACGTGTATAGTCCTTTCAACTATAATAAAGGCTATTACTGAATGGCAAAATGACTGAACTATATACATACCAAGGTATGTATAAAAAAGTGATATATCCATATCTCAGGCCGGTCTCAACTTAGGCTCAGTTTGCAAACTATCTCTTTTGATTTTAAAAGATTATATCATAAAAGGGTTGTACGATATATTTATAAATAATACGGCCTAAATGTTAAAGATAGGGTGGGAAGATTTTACATGATAGGGAGATAATAAAAACATTTGCCCTAATTAAATCTTATGCATTATCCATGAAAAATGGTATGCTAACTATTAATGTAGTTTTATTGACATAATCAAAGGTTAATCTCTATACTTTAAATTAATTATAAATTTTTCTTAATAAGGTGTTATAGTGAAAAGAATAGCTGTAATAGATGGCCAGGGAGGAGGCATTGGAAGCCTTATTGTTAAAAGACTAAAAGAGGAATTTGGGGATGCTATTGAGATAATTGCACTTGGTACAAATTCTACTGCAACCACCGCAATGATGAAGGCGAGGGCAAATAAAGGGGCAACGGGCGAGAATGCAATAATATTGAATATAAAAAGGTCTGATTATATTGTAGGACCTTTAAGCATTACGTTTCCTAATGGTATGCTTGGTGAGCTAACACCGAAAATGGCAGAGGCAATCGTCTCATCCAATGCAAAAAAGATACTCCTTCCATTAAATCAAGAGGGCGTTGAGGTAATTGGTACCGAAAAAGAGCCATTACCACATTTGATTGACAGGTTGATTGGGGTTATAAAAAAATTAATACAAGCAGAGGACATGTAAATTAGGAAATACAATTAAGGAGGAAATTAATATGTGCGAGGCAAATGCCTATATTTACAGGGATGGGAAAGAAGAGCTCTATCTTGAAAATGTTGATCTCCTAATCCCGGAAGGCAACAAGATATTTCTAAGAAATCTTTTTGGGGAACAAAAGACATTTAATGGTCATGTTAAAGAGATATCCCTATTGAAACATAAGATATTGCTTGAAGAGATAAAATAGCTCATTATATTTATGAACTGTTTAAACAAGTGGAGGCTTATAGATTCAGGACAATGTGACGCAGCATATAATATGGCTTTAGATGAGGCAATAGCTATTTCTGTCAGGAATAACCTATCACCACCAACATTGAGATTTTATGGCTGGAATCAACCATCTGTAACACTCGGTGCCTTTCAGAAAATTGATGATATTGATTTTGATTATTGTTTAAAAAATAATATTCCTCTGGTTAGAAGAACTACTGGTGGAAGGGGAATATTACATTGGAATGAATTAACATATAGTTTCTCTGCAAGAACTGAAGGAGAATTTTCAAAAGGGCTTTTAGAGACATACAAAAGATTGAGTGAGCCCTTTGAGAATGCCTTTAAAAAGCTCGGGTTAAATATAACAAAAAAAATAACAAGGGAGCGGGGAAGGAATATTGCTCATAATCCTATATGTTTTTCATCTCTATCATATGGCGAGATAAGCTTAAACGGTTCAAAGATTATTGGTTCGGCACAAAAAAGATGGCAGGATGGATTTTTACAGCAAGGATCAATTCCCTATTCTATTGATTATGAAAGGGTATCAAAGGTATTTAAGATTAGAAATTTATCTTTAGAATATCCTACTAATAAACTGTATTGCCTTGAAGAATTAATATCCAATTTTGACAAGGAAAGATTTAAAATTATTTTGAGGTTAGCATTTGAAGAGACCTTTAATATAATACTTATAGAATCTAAGACCTCTCATCAGGAGGAGTTGCTTGCCCAAGAGCTTTGTTTAAAGAAATATCAGAATCCCCTTTGGACAATAGAGGGCATGAGGAATAAACAGTCTTATGATAATAATGAAATACCGAAGACAGCATTATCAGTCCTATATATGCCTGAATAAGATATGAAAGGATCTGATATGGCATTGATAGAAAAATACCGATTATTGGAATTAACGCAAAGGAAGACCCAATAAATAAAACAATAAAACCTATAAGGACATATAATACAAGAAGGATTGCATAAAAACTAATAGATGAGGGGGTTGAATAAATATATCTTATACTCCCCTTTAAAGCATCATAGGGACTTGATTTATGAAAGAAAAGATAAGCAAATCCATATACAACTACTGACATGATGCTAAATATCAAAAAAAGGCCTATACTTATAAGTACAAGCGCAAAAAAAACACTAAGGAAAAGCGCCAATGTCATTTCCAACCCCTTAATCCTATCAATAAGAGCAGATGCTCCCCCGCCGAGCATTCCCAGCATAAAGGCAGCAAAAATAAAGATAGTACTAATAATAATAGAGAATCCGAACACAGGACGGAGGTATCTTTTTGCTTCTTCAAAAAATCTACTTATGCCAAATCTATAATCTTTATCACATACAGCATTGCCCAATACCCCAATAGTTCCGCTTATAATAAAGATCCATAATAAAATTAAAAATAAGATATAGGAAAAGAGACTTACTATTATCATCACTGCTATGGTAAAGTATTTGTTAAGGAGACCAAAGGATTCAGTAATAGCGCTAACTATATCCTGGATTTTTAATATCTCAGTAAGGTCTAATCCAAACATTATAAAGGCAAAAGCAATAGGGAGACCAACAATAATAAAAAAACTTATACAGCTTATTATCATCGCTATAAGCTGAATAAAAACCAACTGCCAATTCCTATTTACAGTATGAATACCTTCCCGTATTGTTTCTGTGTAAATCATTTTATTTATTTAATTTAATAATGAGAGGAGTTATTGATTTACGCCTAATATTGTAATACCTGCCTCATCAGCCTCTCTGATTACCCTGTCCCTATTCAAGATAATGCTCTTTTTTGCTTCTAATGCAAGTATCCTTGCGCTAACCTTTATCATGGAGTTAATAGTCTGCATACCAACAACAGGAACATCAAGTCTCATATCCTGGTGAGGTTTTGACACCTTTACAACTACAACCCCTTCACCAGCTAGTCTTCCGCCCCTTATAATTGTCTCATCTGTTCCCTCAACAGCCTCTATGGCAATAACAGAAAGTCCCTTTACAACTACTGTCTGCCCTATATCCAATTTGCCTATCTCTTTAGCAATATTCCAGCCAAATTCTATGTCCTTCCATTCATCCTTTGATGGATTATCCTTTGTAAGGACACCGATTGGTGTAAGGAGATGGGGGCTAAATGTAGTAGTATCAATTATATTGATCCCCTCTTTGCCCAATTCATCTCTAATAGCCTTTAATATAGTATCATCACTTCTGTCTTTTAATGAAAATAATAATTTTGCTGCCCTCAAATCGGGAACTATCTTTGACTTATAAAGGATTGTCTTAGATACCTTACCAGCCATTATGACCTCTTTCACACTATTTTTTTTGAGGACATCTATTAATAATCCCAATTTACCTATATTTATCCACTTTATTTCATCAGATAATTCAGCTAAATCATGTGATGCAATGTCTTCCATAGCAACAGTAATAACCCTAAATCCCCTATCCCTTGCGTCGCGGGCAATTATTTTAGGTAGTTCTCCCGCTCCAGCTATAATCCCTATATTTCTCATTTTATTCTGATCTCCCTTTTTCCGGCTTCATCGGCATATTCCCCTCTTATTTTTTTCTATAAACTCTATGAGATATTTTACCTCTTTTGTTTGGGGAATTTCTGATTTAATCTTCTTTAGCGCATCTTTTAATGTGTTTTTCTCTCTAAAAAGGATTTTATATGTCTTTTTTAGATTATTTATCGACTCTTCACTAAATCCACGCCTCTTAAGTCCTACAACATTTAGCCCATATAATTTTGCCCTCGCACCTGATGCCATTGTATAAGGTGGTATATCCTGTCCAACACCACTAAACCCCCCTATCATTGCATAGGCCCCGATACGTGTAAATTGATGAACTGCAACAAGTCCACCAATAAAGGCGTAGTCATCAACGGTTACATGTCCTGCAAGGGTTGCCGCATTAGCCATTACGACTGAATTACCAATCTTACAGTCATGGGCTATATGAACATATGCCATAAGAAAATTTGAGTCCCCAATCACTGTTAGTTCATCGCCACCTACTGATGCCCTGTGAATCGTTACAGATTCTCTGATAATGTTATTTTTTCCTATTTTAAGACCTGTTGGTTCATTCTTATACTTCAAATCCTGAGGTGAAAGACCAAGGGAGGCGAATGGATAGATAATACAGTTTTCTCCAATCTCCGTCCTTCCCTCCACTACAACATGAGCGATTAGTCTTGTACCCTTTTTTATGACAACATTATCCCCAATTACGCAATAGGGTCCTATCTGAACACCATCATCAATATCTGCCTTAGGGCTAATTATTGCTGTTTTATGTATATCCCTTGACATTTGACCTCCGATAAAAAATCAAGCACTTAATTCCCTATTAGATACCATAGCTGTAAACTCTGCCTCTGATGCTAATTTATCTCCAATATATGCATATCCAGAGAATTTCCAGACATTTCCCCTTGTCTGCACAACTTTTACCTCAAACCTCAACTGATCACCTGGCAAAACAGGCTTACGAAACTTTACCTTATCTATGCTTACAAAATAGACTGCCTTACCCTGTGCGCCAGATTTAATTGCAAGTATGCCAGCAACTTGCGCCATTGCCTCTATAATTAGTACACCTGGCATTATAGGATTGTCTGGTGGGAAATGTCCCTGAAAAAAGGGTTCATTAATAGTGACATTCTTTATTCCTACAGCCCTGACATTTGGCTCTATTTCCAAAACCTTATCAACCAACAAAAATGGATACTTGTGAGGAAGCAAAGATAAAATCTCCCTGATATCAATCATTTAAACCTCCTAAATATCTATTGTTTTGTAAGTCTTTCCTAGTCCCTAAAGATCATGAGCACATTATAGTTAAATTTTTTTAAACAAAATAAATAGATTTTTAATTAAGTATCTTTAATCTTTGCTCTTAATTCCTTAATCTGATTCTCTAATTCACTGACCCTACGGTTGATTTCAGGTAATCTTGAAAATATGGCTGATGCCTTTAACCATTCTCTGTGAGGGATTGCAGGATAGCCTGTATATATGCCCCTTTTTACTGTACCCATAATCCCAGATTTTGCCCCAATCATTGTACCTGCCTCAACAGTAGCATGGTCTGAAATACCAACCTGGCCACCAATAATAACTCCGTCATCAATTATTGTGCTTCCACCTATACCTACCTGAGATACGATAATAACATTCCTTCCAATCCTTACATTGTGCCCTATCTGGACAAGATTATCTATCTTTGTGCCCTTTCCAATTATTGTATTTCCAGTAGTAGCCCTATCAATTGTAGTACATGCCCCTATCTCCACTTCCTCTTCAATTATAACACCCCCAACCTGGGGTATCTTGTTATGCCTACCATTATGATAAACATATCCAAAACCATCAGAGCCAATAACAGCTCCTGAATGTATAATAACCCCTTTACCTATAAAAACCCCTTCTCTAATTACAACATTAGGATAAATTATACATTTTTCTGATATCTTGGTATTTTCACCAATAAACACACCAGGGTATATTACAGAACCTCTTCCTATTTCAACCCCTTTAGATATATACGAAAAAGGATAAATAGTAACTTCCTCCCCTATTTTAACATCATCTGCTATATAGGCCTTTTCACTGATCCCTTCAAAGGAATGGGGTCTTGTATAAAAGAGGTTTAGAAGCACAGCAAATGCATACTGGGGATTATCTGTAATCAACTGAGGTTTATCAATATCTTCTATATGTTCTGATGTAATAACAACCGAAGCCCTGCTTTTTTTTAGGTCATTTATTAGTTTTACATTTGAGATATAGGTTATATCTCCCTCTTTTGCATCAGATATTCCAGAGACACCCGTAATTTGCAGATCCCCTATCTCTGAAGGACCTATAATCTTGCCTTCAACTATTTCAGCTATCTCTCTTAGTTTCATCCCCTTCATTTGTAAATAAACAAAACACCTTCTAAAGGTCTTGATGGCATGCCTGCTTTGCTTGATTACGGCTTAGTATTAGTTGTCCTTCTAAAGGCTTTAATATATTTAGTGAATTCAAAATAAATAGAAAACTATTTCTTTAATTTTTTTGATTCATCATATTTTTTTATTACCCTCTCTGTAATGTCAATAGATTTATCTGAATAAAGTATAAGGCCTTCAGCCTTCTCTAATATCAATATAAATCCACCTTCCTGAGCCACTGAATTTATTGTTAACCTCAGTTCCTTCAATATCTCCTCTGTTAATTCTCCCTCCCTCTTTTTTATCTCTGCCTGTGCATCTGAGACCATTCTCTGATAATCCCTTATAAGCCTTTCAAGTTCTTCTTCTTTTGCCTTCTTTGCCTCTGGTGATAAAATAGCAGCCTGTTTTTCAAGATCTGCCCTTAAGGATTCAATCTTCTTACCTTTTTCTTCAAGCATTGACTGTTTTGACTTAATTAGCCCTTCTAAGTCTGTTTTTGCCTTTTGTCCTGTTTCTGATTCATTAAGTGCCCTAAAAAGGTCAACAACTCCGACCTTAGATGGGTCTAATGCAAATAGTGCAGATACACTTGACATAACAAAAACCGCTGTAAAAATAACTACAAGAATTTTTTTCATTTCATCCCCCATTTTTTATTCCTTTAAATAACACGCAAGGCGTATTCACCTATTATTCTAAATAACTTAAAAGAAGGTTCCAAAGGTAAACTCAACCTTATTTGAAGACTCACCCTCTCTTTTATCCAGATTATATCCCCATTCAATCCTTATAGGTCCCATAGGAGATATCCATCTTATGCCTGCTCCTGTTGTATATCTAAGGTCAGTGCCAAAGGTCTCTCCCTTTGCATATGCCCTTCCTGCATCAAAAAATACAACCCCTTTAAGCTTATATTCAGCTACAATAGGAAATATATATTCTGCATTGAATATTAATTGTTCTTCACCTCCAATCGGATTCCCCGTATTTGGGTCCTTAGGCCCTGCCTCTCCATATCCAAGGCCTCTCACCGTATATATACCACCTACATAATACCTTTCATATAAAGGTAGTTTTTTATTAAATAAGCCTGTTGCGTATCCTACCCTGCCCCTAATGTGAATTGTTGTTGTATCAAAAACAGGGAAAAACCATCCCGAATCAAAATTTGCCTTTATAAAGGCATTATCGCCTCCAAGACCTGCAAAGGTAAAATAGAGTGCATTTCTTGAACCCCTTAAGGGGTCCAAATAATTATCCCTCGTATCCCTTGCTAAAGAAAGGCTTATGCTGCTTGTTGTCCTTCTACCTTCCTGATCTTTTATTATAGATGATGCATTTTCTGTTACATTGGATATAGTGGTACTTTCAAAATTATATGATATAGACGTACCCCAGTACTCCTTAAAGCTCTTTCCGAATGAGAGCTCAAATCCAGATGATTCCCTATCAAAGTCATTGTATTTTCTTGTAGTCTTATAAATACTTGTTCCAAAGGATATTGGTTTATCCATAAACCATGGGTCCCTAAAAGATAATTCATAAAATGAACTCCTTCCGCCTAGCTCACCTTTTAATTTTATATATTGACCCTTGCCAAACAGATTTCCCTGAGTAATATCTACCATTCCTATAAATTTATCAACTGAGCTATAGCCGCCTCCTATGCTTAAAAATCCAGTAGGTTTTTCTTTGACCTTTATGTCAAGGTCAACAACCTTCTCATCCAATCTTGGCTTTGGAGAGATATCAACTGTCTCAAAGAATTGGAGGTTATTTATCCTCTCATAGCTTCTCTTTATGGCTGATGCATTAAATAAATCCCCTTCATCAAGCCTCATTTCCCTTCTTATAACCTTATCCCTTGTTTTTGTATTCCCCGATATATTTATCCTTCCTATGGTATATTTATCCCCTTCATCAATATTGTAGATAACCCTAACCTCTTTTTTTTCCTCATCAGGGATAAGATCAGGCGACACAGAAACAAGGGCATATCCATTGTTAGCATATAGGTCAGAAATAGCTACAAAGTCCTTTCTCATAATACTTTTATTGAATACCATCTTGGGAGAATGTTTTATAATTGTTCTTATTTTATCTTCTGAGAATGCTTTATTGCCTGATATATCAATCTGGGAAACCTTGAATTGTTCACCCTCAGATATATTTATCTGAATGTTTAGAGTCCTTTTGTCTTCAGTTAACTTAACAATTGGATCTCCCACAACTACTTTTATGTATCCATTGTTATGATAAAGGTCTTTGATCCTTTCCAAATCATCTCTTAATTCATCTTTTTTATAATAACCACCTCCTAAAATAAAAGATAATAACCCCCTTTCCTTTGTCTTCATCTCCTTTTTAATTTTGCCAGAGGATAATGCCTTATTGCCTTCTATCCTCACCTCTTTTATAACCACTTTTTCCCCTTCAGTTATCTGGTATGTAACAGATACCTCATGTTCAGTAATCCTTCTTACAATTGGCACTACGCTGGCAAGATAATATCCTTCATCTTCATAGAAAGCCTTTATCTTTAATGCATTATCATTAATTAGCACCACATCTGAGATTGCCCCAGGCGAGATAGCAACCTTTTCCCTTAATTTTGCATTATCAAATTTTTTATTGCCCTGAAAATCTACCCTGACAATTGTTGGCTTTTCCTGCAATAAATATATAACCCTTATTCCACCTTCAAAAGGTTCTATCTCCACTTTCACATCATCAAAATAACCCATTTTATAGATAGTCTTTATATCCTCTGTTATCTTTTCTGGACCGAGAGGCTCACCTGTTTTTTGTAATAATCTTCTTTTAATTGATCCCTCGTCTATCCTCTTTAGGCCTCTAATTTCAATAGAAGTAACAAATGGCATTTCCTGAGCAAATGCATAGTATGTTAAAATGAAAAATAAAATAGGTGTTGCTATAGATAGTAATAATTTTCTCACTAAACTCCCCCAATTAAAAAGTTACCTGACATAATCAACATTTTTAGCATATATCATATATAAAGAAAATTATTATCATGTTATGATTGAACAATAGTATAACATAAGTCCATAATCTATAAAGAAACATTTCCATAATCAAAGCATGTGTTCAAAAACTCTTATACATAGCACTATTGTTTCAGTTAACACCATCGGTGGTGAATTGAAGAATAATACATTTACACATTTGCACATAAACAAACACCTTCTAAAGGATTTGATGCCATGATTACAGATTGTGGAAGTAATATTTTAAAAATCTTTACTATGTTTTGTTATAATTAGAAGTTGTAAATCATTTGAAGACCTATTTATTAAATAAGGAGATTTAATGGAAAAAAAATATGCAATTAGTGCAGATATAGGCGGTACTAATATAAGGGTTGCATTGATAAATAGGAATGGAGAGGTTGAGTTAAAAATCAAGGAACCTATCGGTGATAATCCGTTAGAGGTTCTTTTCAGACTTATAGATTCTATATTGTCATCAAGCCCTAATCTTAGTTTCGATATTATTCATGGTATTGGTATAGCCGTAGCAGGAATCATAGACAATGTTAATGGTATTGTTCTTAGTTCTCCGAACATACACAAACTAACAGGTGTAAGGCTTAAAAAAGAATTATTTAATAGGTATAACACATTTATAATTGTAGAAAACGATGCAAATGCCGCAGCCTTTGGAGAGAAAAATTCAGGTTCAGGCAGAAATTTTAGCAATTTTGTTCTTCTCACATTGGGAACAGGCATAGGGGGTGGGATAGTCATAAATAATAAACTATTGCCAGTAGCAGCAGAAATAGGACATATGAGCGTTAACACTGATGGCAATCCCTGTTCCTGTGGAAATGTTGGTTGTCTTGAGTCTTATGCCTCTGCAACTGCTATAATTGGCAATGCAGTCTCTGAAATAGAGAAAGGCAAAGATAGCATACTTAAAAATTTCTATAGTGGAAATATCTATAAGATTTCTGCTGAAGACATATACAAAGCAGCCCTTGAGGGAGATCCATTAGCAAGAACTGTTTTAAGAGAGGCTGGTAAGGGGCTTGGTATTGGGATCGCTAATATTATAAATATTTTAAGCCCCGAGGCAGTAATTCTTGCTGGTGGCTTGGTAGGTGCATGGAATATATATATAGACTCTGCAATAAAAGAGGCATCAAAAAGGTCATTGAAGGAACTCTATTCTAAGGTGAAAATTATCCCTTCTATGCTTGGAGATGATGCAGGGATAATCGGAGCAGCAGGTCTTGTATTTGAAGAGGTAGGTTAATCTGATGTCAAAAGATATAAGAAATTTCTCAATAATAGCCCACATAGACCATGGCAAGTCTACCCTTGCAGATAGGCTTCTTGAGTTTACTGGCGCATTGAGTTCAAGGGAAATGGTAGAGCAGGTGCTTGACTCTATGGATTTAGAGAGAGAGAGAGGCATAACAATAAAGGCACATGCAGTAAGATTAAACTATAAGGCAGAGAATGGGAAAAACTATATTCTTAATCTTATAGATACACCTGGTCATGTGGACTTCTCATACGAGGTATCAAGAAGCCTTGCCTCATGTGAGGGTAGCCTTCTTGTAATTGATGCTACACAAGGGGTAGAGGCGCAGACATTGGCAAATGCTTATCTTGCTATTGATCACAATCATGAAATAATCGTCGTTATAAATAAAATAGACCTTCCATCTGCAGAGCCAGATAAGGTCAAGGAACAGATAGAAGATGCCTTAGGAATAGACTCATCAGATGCTATCTTAGCAAGTGCAAAAGAAGGTATAGGAATAAAAGAGATATTAGAGGCTATTGTAAAAAAGATACCACCTCCTAAGGGAAGCGATTCTAATCCCTTGAAGGCCCTAATATTTGATTCATGGTTTGATAACTATCTCGGAGTAATAATACTTGTAAGGGTTTTTGAAGGCATAATAAGACCAGAGATGAAGATAAAGCTAATGGCTACAGGCAAGGAATATCAGGTGCAGAGGGTCGGTGTTTTCAAGCCAAAAATGGAGGATACAGAGATCCTTTCATCTGGGGAGGTAGGATATGTTATTGCAGGCATTAAAAATGTATCTGATACCAAGATCGGAGATACAATTACAGATGCAACAAATCCTGCAGATAAACCTCTTGAAGGATACAAAGAAATTAAACCTATGGTATTCTGTGGTCTTTATCCTATAGAAACCCATCAGTATGAGGACCTTAAGACATCCCTTGAAAAAATGAGGTTAAATGACTCTTCCTTTACCTTTGAACCAGAGACATCATTAGCGCTTGGATTCGGATTTAGGTGTGGATTCCTTGGTCTTCTTCATATGGAGATCATTAAAGAGAGGCTTGAGAGGGAATTTGGACTATCCCTTATAAGCACAGCGCCTACAGTCATTTATAGGGTGACCGATATGAAAGGTAATATCATATATGTTGATAATCCAAATAGCCTTCCAGAAAGATATATAAAAATAGAAGAACCATTTGTAAAGGTTTCTATTCTTGTACCTCAGAATTACATAGGTCATATCTTAGAGCTATGTCAAGAAAAAAGAGGTATACAGAAGGAATTCAATTATATAAGCCAAGACAGGATTATGGTAACATATGAATTACCCTTAAATGAGATACTCTGGGACTTCTATGACAGGTTAAAGTCTTTATCAAAGGGCTATGCATCAATGGATTATGAATTTCTCGGTTTTAGGGAATCAAATCTTGTAAAACTTGATATACTCCTTAATGGTGAGGCAGTAGATGCCCTTTCCCTGATCGTTCATAAAGACAGGGCATATTACAAAGGAAGGCAGATTACAGAAAAGCTAAGAGAGGTAATACCGAGACAGCTATTTGAGGTTGTTATACAGGCTGCTATAGGTGGAAAGATAATAGCCCGTGAGAGCATAAAACCACTAAGAAAAAATGTCCTTGCAAAATGTTATGGCGGTGATATAACCAGAAAAAGAAAGCTATTAGAAAAACAGAAAGAGGGTAAAAAGAGAATGAAACAGATAGGAAAGGTAGAGATACCACAAGAAGCCTTTCTCTCTGTTTTGCAGGTAAAAGAATAAAATATAAATTCTTCTACTTATAAGGTTTCAGGAGAAAAATACAAAATGAGACAGAGTAAATTATGGGAATATACAAAGGCAATAGGAACAGCATTGATACTTGCCCTTATTATAAGGGCTTATGTTATTCAGGCATTTAAGATACCATCAGGCTCTATGCTTCAAACCCTCCTTATAGGAGACCATATACTGGTAAACAAATTTATTTATGGTATAAAGATACCCTTTTCTGACAAAAGAATACTTGCTATAGATACCCCTCAAAGAGGTGATATCATCGTATTTAAATATCCTGAGGATCCTGATAGGGATTTTATCAAGAGGATAATTGCAGTAGAAGGAGATATTATAGAGGGTAAAAACAAGCTTATCTTTGTAAATGGAAAACACCTTGTTGAGCCTTATGTAAGATTTACTGATATGAATATCAGACCCGGGACACTAGAGCCACGTGATAATTTTGGACCACATCTAATACCGAAAAATAAGTATTTTGTTATGGGCGACAATAGGGACCAGAGCTATGATAGCAGGTACTGGGGATATGTAGATATAAAGGACATAAAGGGAAAGGCCTTTATCATATACTGGTCATGGGATAGTATTAAAAAACTTCCTCGCATTGAGCGAATAGGAAAGATAATTAAATAAACAATTATGTTTACGGGCATTATTGTTGAACTTGGCAAGGTTGTCTCTTTAGAAAAAAAGACTGATATGGCAAGTTTGACAATTAGCGCCCCTGTCATTTCAAAAGAGACAAATATTGGGGATAGCATCTCTATTAACGGAGTATGCCTAACTGTAACAGAAATTATCTCATATAAATCAGAAATTTCCTTTGATATATCTTTTCAGACCCTTAGAAATACTAATCTCGGAGAACTGAGAAGGGGTGATATAATAAATCTTGAACCTGCCCTCAAATTATCCTCAAGATTAGGAGGACATTTTGTTACAGGTCATATAGATGGAGTTGGAATAATAAAGTCAAAGACATTTATCGGGAATGCCTTTAGGATCGAAATAGGCTCACCAGAAAATATACTAAAATTTCTTGTTTCAAAAGGCTCTGTTGCAGTTGATGGCATTAGCCTAACTATAGTTGATGTCCTAAGGGATGCCTTTAGTGTGGTAATCATACCCCATACAGCAAAGATGACAACCTTAGGGTTTAAAAAAGAAGGGGATAAGGTAAATATTGAAGTAGATATATTAGCAAGATATGTTGAAAAATTCTTAATAGGTAGTGAGCTTTCTCTTGCAAATAATATAGAAAAGGATACCTCTTTATTGTCAGCATTAAAGAGATCTGGTTTTATCACTGATTAATAAATTTCTCAAGTAACATTTTTTATATTTGACCATAATCCTTATATACTTTAGCTTATGCTATTAGCCTTCAGACAATTTTAATGTGATGTATAAAAATTAATACAAAAAATCCAACAAAATTGAATATAATATTCCTGCAATGGGCCAGCTAACATTCCTTGAAAAAATAAAAACCTACTTAATTTAAAAGAAGCAAGCCTTTGGGCATCTCGATATCTAAATCGCAATGTCACCATTTCAAACATTTCCTATCTGATTCAATATGGAAGAATAAACAAATATGGCAACAACGGCAATCCACTGTTGGATATAGAAGAATTAAAAGATTATTATGACTCACTTAATAATAAAGAGAAGCGGTTAAAAAAAGTATTAGGTGATGACCTCAATTGGCATTTATCTTTCGTAGAGTATACAGAAGCAGAAAGGACAAAACATGTTCATAGGCTCCATCCATATAAAGGTAAATTTATCCCTCAATTGGTAGAATATTTTCTTGATTCTCATACTGATGAATTCAAAAGAGAGGTCTATTTTCAAAAAAAGGTGATATAGTATTAGACCCTTTTTGCGGTAGCGGTACAACATTAGTTCAGGCAAATGAATTGGGCATGCATGCCATCGGAATAGACATATCATCCTTCAACGCAACGATAACAAATGTTAAGCTTAACAGAACGGTATTATCAAGAACAGAAACGGCGGACTCGGAGCTGATGATAAAGCTGGTTGCGCCATGCTATGGTTGCTTAAGGAAATGGGACATTCAATCCTTATAACTAATGGTGAAGAAAGTGGTCAAAAAGGCAGCAATTGGTTGATAAATAAAAATCCTGACATTGCTGATAAAATAAACTCAAACCATAAGTTCATTATTCAATTGGATAGAAGAAACGGTAAAGATTTCAAGTGTTATTCAGTTGGTACCGTTGAATTTAAGGAATACGTCAGTAAAATCACTGGCTACTCAGAACCAGATTGGTCGTCCTACACAGATATTGTTACCCTTTGCCGCCATATTTGTGGTGTTAATCTTAGCATAGGGTATCGCAACGAGCATGGCACAGACGAATATCTTGTTATAGATAAGTGGTTAAATACTCTAAAATATATGCCGTAAATGGCTACCAGAAGGTGAAATTCCACGCTTTAGTCTAAATGCAAAAAATACCTATCAACCGCATCAACGTGGACCAGCTATTATTCTGCTACGCTCCCTCTAACTAGTAACTTCTCATTTAACTCCCATTATACTTAAGATGTGGGATGCAGCTTAAAACTTCACACCACCACATAATTATTATCTTTCTTTATTTATGAAACCTCAAAATAGACATAGAACCTTTCAAAAATAGCAAACTCCCTTGTTAAGAGGTTTTCGGAGAAGGATTTTATCCTAAAGACCTGCTATTTTCACTAGAAATTCTTTAATAAAGTGAGCAAATGCACCTTTAATCGCCCTTCATTAGCAAAAAGTGGTATAAAGAGATGCCAGAGATAGAATTAAAATCAAAAGGTATGCCATATGCCTATCTCAAATTTTATGGGTAGTGGCCGATATTTAAATAAATGTAGTTCTTTGGACCTTAACAAAAGATAAGGGTATTGCATTTCTCCAAGACGTCTAATTCTTTTTCCCATAACCTCACCTGCTACAGTTACTTCTCTCCCAGCGGAGTATATAGCTGTATCAAGATAGCCTTCATAAAGAACAATAAACCTTCCATATGAAATATCTGTGTACTTAGGAATGCCTCGATAATCAAGGGGTTTTTGGACAACTTCAATATATGTCCCTTCAGCAGTATTTATTGAACTTGCTATAACGCCTCCAATGATAATAATATTTCCTATGTAGGCATCAGGGTTTTTCATAACATCTGAGATAGGGATATCCTTTTGGGCAATAATTCTTAAGTCCTTAGATATTACATGGGCACAGCTATACACAAGGGGAATTGAAATTAAAAGTAAAAAAACTCGGAAAACTTGGATCATCTTTTATTATAACACACAAAAATGCCATTTAAAGGTATTTCCGAATGTAATGATTAAATTTCTCTAAGGTTGCATTCTATTAGCTTTTGTTTTATCATTATCTTACCCTTTTTATTTTTTAAATATTTTATATCAACCGAGAATCTCTTAACAAGAAAAGGTTTTTTGGAAAGTTCTATGTTTATTATGCAGATGGGTTGGAAGATTTGACAATAACCATAATATATTTTGATAATTTCCTGTTTGGACATTTTATGGTCAGACTATTAACCCTGAATGAATTTGGACAGACATTGCAATACAACTATTTGCATCACTTAGCAGGTATGCTATAGATTTAATTGAAGAATAAATAGGGCTGTTAAATTTTATTATGACAGAAATTCTGAAATATTTAATAATAGGTGCTATTTT
>CAZIMB010000038.1:0-15270 GCA_964540275.1 uncultured Nitrospirota bacterium
GATAAAGAGGATCGCTTATAAGTATTATTTTGGAATTATTTACACTAATAGGTATGAAAAACTGATGATGATTCACATCGGTTTTAACTATAAATGGTTCCTTTCTCAAAAAGGATTTTTCAATTATGCCTCTTATGAGAATATCCTCTTCTCTGTTTAATAAATTTTTGGAATAATCAATAACTTTATTCTCTTTTTTAAAGGGGATAAAAGGAACACCCTTGCTATTATAAATAGAAAAGGGGATTCCTATTATTTCTGATATGGATTGCTGTAAGATATGCAATGTTTGAACTTCGATAAGTTCTTGATCGTGAGACATTAATACCTCTTAAATCACAAGCATAAACTATGTGATCTACCTTTTGCTTTTACCAAAAATGTTATATTGTAAATTATGTGTGAATATATTGTAAATTATGTATAAATTTTTGAGCCCCATATTTTATATCATAGAAGCAACCATAAAATCCAGAATATTTAAAAACCTTAATCTGTAAAGAAACATTTGCATAAGCAAATCATGTACTTTAGACGCGGCACAAAAACCATCTAAAGGTTTTAATGCTATGACTGCTTTGATTACAGATTAGGGTAAAAATAAGAGACAATACCATCCTTAAAAGCTATGTTAAAATAAAATATCTTGAAAAAGTCATTAATTTATTCACTACTGCTGCACATAACCCTAATCTCATTAGCACTTCTTTTATCTCATGGTGAGAAAAAGAAGGGGGAAGATCCCTATTTTTATACAGATATAATATCGCCAAATGAGATAAAAAATGATTACTTACCAAAGGTTCCTTTAAAGCAAAAAAATATTATTTCTCCTAAAGGTTTAACTCAGAAACCAAAGGATAATGAAAATCGTCACGGGCAGAAAATTATAACCCAAGACAGAACCAGAGGGATATCTGCTGATAATGAAAAAATTGATGACAAAGAGGGTTTAATTCAAGATAATAAACTCATAAGAACCGAACACGACAAAGGTCAGAATGGTACTGTTTCAGGCCAGTTAAACCAAAAACCTCAATTAGGTGATGCCATTTCAGAGGCTAATAAAGGGAAAGAATCCATATTCCCGACACCTGGAAAATCTCTAAGGGAAAAACTCTTTGATAGTAATGTTATTACCCAATATGCCCTTAAAGAAAAAACAAAAGATAGGGATATGACTTTTGATACAAAAGAATTTAAATATTATGGATACATGAATAGGCTAAAAGAAAAAATAGAGGGCATATGGAAATATCCCCCAGATGCTGCACAGAAAGGCATATATGGTGACTTATATATTCGTTTCACAATCAATAAAAATGGAGATTTAGGCGCAATTGAATTATTAAGGACATCAGGCTACAAAAGTCTTGACGATGCTGCAATTAGAGCTCTAAAAGAGGCTGCACCATACTGGCCCTTGCCAGATGAGTGGGGGAAAGATGGGCTGACAATAACTGGGCATTTTATATACACACTTTATGGGACATATATAAAATAAAAATTTAAAAGCCTATCGATCTAAAGAAATAATTTTAAATAGCCTTCTTGCCAAGCTGAATATCTGATGATATGTTTCATCTTGATAGTCCTTATATGTATTTATATGGGGAGTGAACTTACCATTCTTATAAATAAGAGTAACCTCAGCATAGATACCATCCCTGAGATAGATCCTATGTGAATAATCCTTTGTTGAGGCAAGAACTATTTTTGCAGGAGTCATATAGCCTGGGTCGAGATTTATGTATCTTTTTCCATTATGAGAAAGTTTTTTCTCTATTTCATTAGTAGCAAGTTTGATGGATGATAGTTCATCCTGCGGTACAAATCTCTTGAAAAAAAGAAACTTTCTGTAAATTGGTTTTCCAAGCTCATCCTGATAATATTCTGAAAAATCCCATTTTATAATAGGACTCTCCATAATTATTTCGCCAAACCTCTTTTCAAGGAGATCTTTAGCACTTATAAAATATTCTACCTTTGAGTACAAAACACCTATAAAAAGGAGTGCATCAGGAGGAGGGGTAGGAATTCCCATTTAACTTTCGGATATCAAGCTCTTGATGCTATTATTAACATCAATCAAGTTCCAATGAATTCCACCTATAATTTTTTTTGAAAGTATTCCTTTTTTATTGATTATAAATGTCTCTGGTATACCTGTAATACCGTATTTTGCTGATACCTGCTTATTATCAATCAGGACAGGAAAGTTATAATTGTTTTCCTGTTGAAATCTTGCTGCACTTGAAGGCTCATCATTATAGAGAATGCTTAGATATACAATGTGATTAGTTATATCTCCCTTTAGAAGACTATTAACAAAAGGCTTTTCCTCCTTACAGGTATCACACCATGTTGCCCAGAAATTTACAAGCACAACCTTACCTTTTAGGTCAGAAAGCCTCCATGTCTTGCCCTCAATATCTGTTAGTTCAAAATCTGGTGCATCAAGTCCAATAATAGCCTTTTCAGTTGCTGTTTTCCCAGTAACCTTTGAGAGATAAATAATTGCGCTTATCCCTACTATAAAGATGATAAGCAATAATAAACCTTTATTTTTCATTAAACTTACTCCAACTTTTTTTAATAATACCCTTCAATGTAATTAAATGTTTAAGTTTTTTCAAAACTCACAAAATCTAATTAAGAGATGCCATCATTTCATCTTCTACCTCAACAAATGATATTACCTCATCCTTAAGCAATACTCTAATAATTTGACCGCTCTTTAATCGCCCCTTTATTAACTCTTCAGAAAGCAGGTCTTCAATTTCACGAGTTATTGCCCTCCTCATAGGCCTTGCGCCATATGATGGCTGGTAATACTTTTTCAATAGCCATTCCTTAACCTCATCAGTTACTTCTATGGTTAATCCATATTCTGCGAGATTCTTGTTCGTCTCTATTATTAACAAATCAATAATTGACAAAAGATGACTTTTCTCTAATGGGTGGAAGACAATTATCTCATCCACTCTATTGAGAAACTCAGGATTAAATGTCTTTTTTAATTCTGATAGCACATTATCCTTTATTTTTGAATAGGCATCATCTGATGAATTGCGATGGAATCCTAAAGGTGTAGCCTTTTCAATTATCCTTGCACCTAAGTTAGAAGTCATAATAATTATAGTATTTCTGAAGTCAACCTTTCTGCCATAACTGTCTGTAAGAAAGCCCTCATCAAGGATCTGCAAAAGCATATTAAATACATCTGGATGTGCCTTCTCAATCTCATCAAATAAGACTACGGAGTAAGGTCTCTTCCGTACCTTTTCTGTCAACTGTCCCCCTTCTTCATAACCTACATAACCAGGAGGCGCTCCTATCAATCTTGATACATTAAATCTCTCCATATACTCAGACATATCAAGCTTTATAAGTGCATTTTCGTCATTAAACAAAAATGCTGAAAGTACTTTTGCGAGTTCTGTCTTTCCAACACCCGTAGGTCCGAGGAAAAAGAATGAGCCAATAGGTCTGTTCTTATTCTTTAGTCCTGCCCTTGAACGTCTTATTGCACGAGAAACAGCCCTTATAGCATCGTCTTGACCTATTATCCTGCTGTGTAATATATCCTCCATTTTTAGGAGTTTTTCGCTTTCGCTCTCCTCTAATTTATAGATGGGGATGCCTGTCATTTTAGATATAGTATAAGAAACCTCATCTTCTGAAATAACAGGGACTTCCTTATTTATGGAATCCTTCCATTTTCTGTACATCCTTTCATAGGTCTTTTTAAGTTTGTCCTCTTTCGCCCTTATAATTTGAGCCCTTTCAATGTCATGAATTCTTACATATAGGTTCTTCTCCTTTGAAAGCTGGATTAGCTCATTTTCCATTTCCCTTATCTCTTGAGGCACCGTATCCCTTTTAAGTTTTAAACGCGCCCCTGTCTCATCAATAACATCAATTGCCTTATCAGGTAGATATCTATCAGTTATATACCTATCAGATAATTTTACTGCAGACAAAATTGCCTCATCGCTAACCTTTACTTTATGATAGTTTTCATATTTATGTTTTAGCCCTTTTAAAATCTTTATAGTTGTCTCTACAGTTGGGGGATTGATATATATAGGCTGGAACCTCCTTTCAAGCGCTCCATCTTTTTCAATATATTTTCTATATTCATTGGGTGTTGTGGCGCCTATACACTGAATTTCTCCCCTAGAAAGCGCTGGTTTAAGCATATTAGATGCATCTACTGAACCCTCTGCTGCCCCTGCACCAATAAGTGTATGAAATTCATCAATAAAGAGTATCACATTTTCAGACTGAATTATCTCTCTCATTATTGACTTCAACCTTTCCTCAAACTGACCCCTATATTTTGTGCCAGCAATAAGGGCACCAAGATCTAATGAGATTATCCTTTTACCAATTAAGCTGTCAGGAACATCCCCTGAAACAATTTTTTGAGCAAGCCCCTCAACAATAGCAGTCTTTCCCACACCAGGGTCGCCAATCAAGGCAGGATTATTCTTCGTCCTTCTTCCGAGGACCTGAAGAATCCGCTCTATTTCATCATCTCTTCCAATAACAGGGTCAAGCTTTCCCTCTGCTGCCATCATTGTAATGTCCCTGCCAAATTCATCAAGCGCAGGGGTATTAGTCTTTCTCTTTTCCCTGTGTTGAGTCTGTTGATATTGCGGTTTTGCAGATAGATTTATTGTTAGCTGTCTTGCACCAAGTAGATTTGCCCCAAGATTTCTAAGTATCTGTCCGCCAATCCCTTCCTCTTCCCTTATGAGACCTAAAAGAATATGCTCATTTCCAATATAATTATGACCAAGTAATCTTGCCTCTTCTATAGAAAACTCTAATACCTTTTTTGCCCTTGGTGTAAAAGGTATTTCACCAAAGGTAAGAATATTAGCACCTATAGGAAGATTTTTTTCTACTTCAAATCTTATTTCATCAATTGACAACCCCATTTTCTTCAAAATGGTAACAGGAATGCCATCTTCTTCTCTTAATAATGCAAGTAGGATATGTCCAGTGCCAAGATAATCATTATTTCTTTTCTCTGCTTCATCTTTGGCATATATGATTACCCTTCTTCCTCTATCGGTAAATTTCTCAAACATCTTTTTCTCCTTATTTTTTAAAAAGCCTCTTTTTCTTAGCCTCTATAATGATATTACCCATTCCTTGCATTCATTGTCAAATCCTTAATTTGTAACATTAATGTGGATATATATATTATAATTTATTTGCATCAAACATATAACTTGTTTAACCTATCTTGTATCTAAATCAACTTATCCTGTATCCTAATTTTATTATGTATGCAAATATTGCCTTTTCCTTAAAGCTACAACCTCTTACTTATAAAATACCTGATTATGCACCTCCTGATTTGATTGGCAGAATTGTCCAGGCCCCTTTATCAAATAGACTTTATTATGGTCTTGTATTAGATACTTTTAAAACTCCATCATTAGAGATGAATAGAAAAGGATTAAAAAATATTAGGGCTATTCAGAACATATATCATCATTTTGCATCTGAATCAACAATTAAATTTTTAAAGTGGCTTTCAAAATATTATCTCATGCCTATAGGCATCGCTATTAAAAGCCTTTTTTTTGACGAAGCTGTTTCTTTGATTACAAAAAATGTCTTGTTAGAAAAAAATGTTACTGATATAAAAAGAAAAAATAATGGATTAAAAATAGAAAAGGAAATAAGAAATATAGAATTACACACGATAAGAGAAGGCATAAAAAATAGGTTTTATAAATCCTTTCTCTATCATGCCCCTTCTATCTTGTATGAGCATTCATTTCTTTTAGAAGTCCTAAAACATTCATCTCCAGATATTAATGGAGCCATCATCCTTGTGCCTGAAATATGGCAGATTGAGAAACTTTCACATATGATGAGAGATTTATTCGGAGAAAGACTATGTATCCTGCATAGCAAGCTTAGCAAAAATAAGAGAAGAGAGGCGATTAAGAAGATAATAACAGGCAGTTCAGATTTAATAATTGGCACAAGATCTGCTGTGTTTGCCCCACTAAAAAATATCTCCTTTATTTCAGTTATGAATGAACACAGCCCCTCATATAAGGCAGAAGAAGGACTCAGATACAATGGAAGGGATATCGCAGTAATGAGGGGTTACATGGAAAGATCGGTTGTGCTCTTATCATCAATCTGTCCATCTGTAGAGACTATCTATAATTGTAAGCTTAAAAAATATACACTATTAGGAAAAAATGAAAAACACCTGCACGAGATCAATCGTCCCAAAATAAAGATTATTGATACAAAATTCGTTAAACAAAAGGGATTATCCTTATCACCAGATGTTTTAAAAAAGGCTCAAGAAATCCTTTTAAAAGATGAGAGATTTCTTTTTCTTGTAAACAGAAAGGGATATTCCCTTTTAATATGTGAAGATTGCGATTATATATTCAGATGTAATAAGTGTCATTCTGCCTTAATTTTTCATAAAAGAGACAATGTTATGAGGTGTCATCATTGCAATTATGATGGATATATTCCCATAAGCTGTTCAGAATGCAAGGGTTTTAATATAAAGCCTCTAGGAACAGGTGATGAAAGGATAAAAGAGGAGCTAGAGAGTTTTTTTAGTGCCTATCCATCTATATCAGAAAAAATCACAAGCACTGAATTAAGGGATATGGATAAAATAATACCTGATTTCAAACCCTTTGTCATAGGAACAAGGCATTATACAAAAAAATACAGGGATGAGCTATTCAGTGCTGCCTATTTGCTAAATATAGACTCTTTCCTGACATATGGTTTTAAGGCTTATGAGAGGGCATTTCAAGAGGTAATGCAGATTTCTCAGATGGTAAAGAAAGAGGGGGTTATTTTTTTACAGACATGGAATCCAAAAAACAAAATATTCAGATTTATAAAGAATTATGATTTTAATGGCTTTTATGAACATGAATTAGCCTTAAGAAGGGAATTTAATTATCCCCCATTTTTTAAAATTATAATAATAAATATCTTTGCTAAAAAAGATGTTCCGAAGGTATTAAATGATATCCATGAGATAACAAGAGGTGTGCAATTATATGATATAGAGATTTTAGGTCCTGTAGAAGTGCCCTCTAATAATAAATCATACACAAAATGCATCCAGATATTAATGAAGTCAAGGGATAGTAAAAAACTCCATTATGGCGCTGAAGTTATTATAGATAGATTAAAAGGCATAAAAAATATTAAAGTTAACATTGATGTGGACCCTCTAAAGATATAATAAATCCCTTCTTTTATACAATATCTCCCTTGCCTTTTCCATATCTTTTCTAATATTATCTTCAAGCATAGATATATTTGAAAACCTTTTTTCCTCCCTTATCCTATCTATAAAATGTATCCTGATCCTTTCTCCGAGTATATTTTTATCAAAATCAAATATATGTACCTCATAACTCATAGAAACATTCCCGAATGTTGGATTCTTTCCTATGTTCATAACACCATCGTAGACCACAGGAAGAATATCTTCTCCTTTGTTTGTCTTCTGTTCCTTAAAAGAAACCCTTACTGCATAGACACCCTCTTTAGGAATTAGTTCATTTAATGCGGAGATATTAGCTGTCGGTATATTAAGAATAGTGCTTCCCCTTCCAGTTCCCTTTATTACATTGCCGTCAATATGATATGCCCTTCCGAGCATCCTTGATGCCTCGCACACCCTTCCCCTCAAAATAAGACTCCTTATCCTGCTGCTGCTTACAATATCGCCATAAACTTTTGCATATCTGACAACATTTAAACCAAAACCATATTTTTTTCCTCTTCTACGCAGAAGTGCTGGGGTTCCCTTTTTACCTTTTCCAAAGGCATAGTTATGTCCAACTACTATCCATTTTATACCGAGCTTATCAACAAGGACATTTTTTATAAAATCATCAGGATTTGTATGGGCAAATTCTTTACTAAAATTTATACATATAAGTACCTTTATGCCTGTTTGAGATATAAGCCCTATCTTGTCTTCATAGTTTGTAATCATTTTCAGTCCCCTTTCAGGACTAATTACTCTAACAGGGTGTGGCTGAAAGGTGATTGCAATTGGAGTGCCTTTAATCTCTTCTGCCTTTTCTACTACCCTTTTAAAGATCTTCTGATGTCCAAGATGAACACCATCAAAATTTCCAATAGTTACTACTGGATTCGGATAATTAGGTCTATTAAGTTCCTCAATTATATCCACTTTTCCTTACCTCTGATGCCAATTTCATATATATTTCTTCTACCTGCCTTGTTGTATCTTCAATATCACTGCTATTGTCTATTATAAAATCTGACCTCTTTATCTTCATCTCAACAGGAAATTGATTCTTCATCCTGCTCATTGCATCTTCCTCTGTAATCCCCTTTTCTTTAAGCCTTTTTAATGCTATATCTTCTGAAGTAAAGACTGTAATGATTTTATCAAACCTGTTTTGATAACCCCTCTCAAATAATACTGGAGCCTCTATTATAACAATAGCAGCAGGGTCTTTTATTTTAGCAGTTTCTTCCTCAATCCTTTTAAAAACCATTGGATGAAGAATATCCTCGAGTGTCTTTCTGAGAAAGGGATTATTAAATATAATATGGGAAAGATATTTCTTGTCTATCCTCTCCCTCTGTTGTCCTAATGCATCAATGTCTCTCCTTATGACTTCATCCCCAAATATCCTTTTAATCTCCTGAATTACTGATGGGTTATCAAGCAAGTCCCTTACTATCTCATCTGAATCTATAATAATTGCACCAAGTTCATTAAAAATCCTTGCCACAGTACTCTTTCCCATGCCATAGTTACCTGTAAGACCTACAATTATCATTTCTCTCCTTTACACCTAAAAATGCAATTGAAATATTTGACAAAAAATAATTGTCTTGCTTATATATACTAAAACCTCTGCTATATAAGCAGATGTCTTAAAAAGTTCTAATAAAAAAATTTTTTCTAATTATTATACTGGTTTTTCAAGATTTACATAAAAATAACTGATAAAACCATTCTTGCAAGAGTTGTCTTTCCAGGCTGACGAGGTCCAATAATGGTGATAACAGGAAATTTATTGAATAGGATGATTAGTTTATCTGATAATGCCAGTTTTAACACATTGAAATTATAGCGAAATCAAGCATATGTGTCAATTTAACTCTAACTTTCAATCAGCTATATATCAAATATATATGTAAGACTTACTCCAATCATATGAAGATGTGATTTGTATCTTCCATTAGCGCTGAAATCAGGTAATTGGGTAATAGGGTCTGTAATATTGTTTTCTTTCTTTCTATCCTCAAGCTTCTGATAACCATAGGCAAGGTCGAACTTTAATTTCTTATGCTTAATTGAGGTACCTAAAGTAAAAAGATGTGCGTTAGCATCAGGAATAGATGGTTCAAAGGTCTTATCAGGCACTGGATTGCCTGAATAAAGATAGCCTGCAAGAAGTGCCATTGAATCCTTTAACTGATATTTTGCGCCAATATTAGCTGAATATGTATCCTTCCAGTTTTTTGGGTCATCTAACTGAGGCTGAAATAAAATTGGATTACTAAATTTAATTCTTAACCTATCATAAGATGACCAGCCTTCCCATCTCATTGCAACTTCAAGTGTCAGTGGATTAAAGCCTTTATAACAGATGCCAAGATGAGCCTGAGCCGGAAGGATAATTTCTGTCTTTCCTTCAGTATTAGGAAATAAAATAGAGAAACCAACTGGTATGTTTTTATGTGTAACCCTGCCATCAATATCAACTTGTATCTTGCTTCTATAAGATGCACCTATAGAAATATCTTTACGAGGTTCAATAAGAATCCCATATTGTAGCCAACACCATTTCCGTCACCTTTAAATTTCTGGTTGCCATCGGGGGATAAATTGATTTTTTTCTCTAATGTCGCATCAAGCATTAGAAAATTAAGGCCTGCTGCTACAGAAATCTCAGGTGTTATCTGCAATGAAAAAACAGGGTTGATATTGTAAGTCGTCATCTCTGCCTTTGTTGTTATGTACCTTCCGACCCAGTTATCAGGCCACTCAGTAGCAAGGCCAAATGGATTAAAGACACCGAGCCCAGCGCTAACCTTATCATTAAATTTATGGGTTATATAAAAGGTTGATGGGTAAAACATGTCACTCCTTGTTTTAAATGTCTCTCCCAAAATGCCTTCAAATTTCCGTTTTGGGAAAATTAGAGTAGTTCCAAGCTGAATCTGAGTGCCCTCAAGCTTGTTAATTAAAGCTGGATTAAAAAATATTGCAGAGGGATCATCAGAATGAGCAATGGTTGCTGCCCCCCTGCCCTAATGATGAAGCGCCTTGGGTATATATTGCAAAGCCAGAACTATGAGCCTTTGAAGTAGCAAATAATATTAGGGATATTACAAAAAAAATAGAACCTACATAAAAATGACATTTTCCCACCATTTAATCCTCCCTATTCTGCTGCTGTAATATCTAGAATTTTTCCTTATTATAAAAAGATTTATGGAGTAATCCTCATATTTATCGCCTTATAAAAATATATTTTCTGATATAATAGAAAGGTTCAATATGTAAACAAATATAAAACATTGATGTCAATAAAAAATTATTTAGAAAAGGAGTTTACAATGCAAGATATTGAATACCTGATGGAAAGTGATGAAGAAGCAGCAAGGCTTGATATAAAAACAGACACAGATATTGTTAAAAAGCAGGCATTGTGGGCAGGAATAAAACCAGGAATGCGGGTCGCTGATATAGGATGTGGTGCTGGAAAAACAACATATATATTAAACGAACTCATTGGACCTGATGGGTCAGTTGTTGGAGTTGATGGGTCAGAAAAGAGAATAGAATATGCAAAAAATAAATTTACAGCACCGGGTATAGAATTCAAACGCAGAGATATTTTAAAACCATTAGATGACCTCGGGATGTTTGACTTTATCTGGGTTAGATTTTTTCTTGAATACTATAAAAAAGAAAGCTTTGATATAGTCAAAAACATCACAAATATTCTAAAACCAGGTGGCATACTATGTCTTATAGACCTTGACTATAATTGCTTAACTTACTATAGTATCCCAGAAAGGTTAGAAAGAGCAATTAATTTAGCAATGAATTCATTAATTAAAAATGCTAATTTTGATCCATTTATGGGAAGAAAACTTTATTCCTTCCTTTATGACCTTGGATACCAAGATATAAGTGTAGATATTTCTGCTCACCATTTGATATATGGACAATTAAAAGAGAAGGATGAATTTAATTAGATGAAAAAAATTGATGTTATATCCAAAAAGATAACTTATGAATCAAAAAAAGATAGTGGTGGCTATAAAGATTTCTTAAAGGAATTCAATAGCCTTTATAAAGAAGGATTCCAAGAATTTTTAGATGAATTCACTGCTTTTTTTAGAGATCCTAAGAGATTCATTTATACCCCAATAGTTCTATGCAGAGGCCGAAAACCTTAACTTTTATCATAATTCAAACCAAGGCCTTTCTTCTGACCTATTCTTTGGTTTGTTATTTTTATTATAATAACGAATAAATGCCTCTACTACATCAGGGTCAAAGTGCACCCCACTTTTTTCCATAAGGAGTTCAAAGGCTAAATCCTCTGGCATTGCATCACGATAATGACGCTTAGCTGTAACTGCCTCAAAAAAGTCTGCTACTGCAATTATCCTTGCTCCTAAGGGAATTTCATTGCCCTTTAATCCTTCTGGATAGCCGCTACCATCTATTTTTTCATGGTGGTAAGCAGCAATCTTTGGTACTTCTTTATATATACCCTCAAATTTTATCTGATTAAGAATATTATAAGTCTTTATGGAATGGGTTTTTATCTCTTCATATTCCTCTTTGGTTAGATCTCCATTTTTCTTTAAAATAGAGTCAATGATCCCTATCTTGCCGTAGTCATGCAAAAGCGCTGCTACCCTAACCATCTCTGTATAATCCCTTGAGAGTCTGAGTTCTTCGCAGATACCAACAGCATATTCAGTAACCCTTTCTGAATGACCTGCCGTCAAGAAATCACGTGCGTCAATAGTTGCTGCCAATGTCTGGATTATTGACCTAAATTGATTTTCCTTTGATTCTACAAGCCTTGCATTATGGATGCTTATTGCTATTGCAGGAGCTATACCCATAAGCAAATTCACATCACTCTGTAAAAATGGTCTTTTCGTTGATTTATTGTCAACGGCAAGGACACCTATTGGTTCATCTTCATATATTATAGGACAGCATAAGAACGATTTTGTTTCCAATATCCTTGCGACTTTAAGACTCCTTGCCGAAAGTTCATCCTTTATCTCTTCAATATCATTTACAAGAATGGGCTTCTTATCTAAAAAAGCCCTTACAAAAGGGCCTTTTGAATCAGGTCTTATATTAAAAACAGCCTCCTTCAGGAAATTATATTGATCAAAATTGTATCCAAAACCTGTGCGGAAGATGAGTTTACTCTTATCCTCATTCGCTAACAATATCATTCCCCTATCGTATTCCACTCTATTTTCAATAATCTGTATGGTCTTTGATAAAATACTATCAACTTCTAATTGTTTACTGATAGCGTTACCTATCTCATTCACCAACATGATATTGTTATAATTTAGGTTAATGGCATCTAAAAGTTTTTCAGATGAATCCCTTAGATTATCAACAGCAGCGCCTAATTCTTTTTTAACAGAAATTTCAGAGATTAATATTGAAAGTAAGATAGCAAATATTGAAAAAGGCAAAATTGTACTAAGTGTAAAATCAGTGTTAATTAGAAAAGAAACAATATTAATAGGGGCAAGTAATAATATTGTGTAATTCCTTACTTTTTTCCAAAATTCAGAACGAGCCTCCTGCCAGGTAACTATATAACGACAAACCTTACCACCTTTAAACATGCATTCGGGATGATCTATCTTTGGCAGTTTATAGTTAAATATTAAAGCAATAGCCTCCCAGTATCCTATCCTGTTTTCGCATTGGTAAGGCTTCTCATGCGACCCTTCATAAGGCGTAACAGTGATCTCAACGGCATTACTTTTTATTTTCTTAGACTCATATTTAGAGGACCTGACAAAGTTATGGGCATATTTGCCCACTAATGCATAGGCCTGAGCTGGACCTACGAGACCAAGTATATAGTGTCTTATTAGACCAAGCGCATCAGGAGATGCAGCATATCTGCCCGCCTCTCTTGCTATGTTTTTATTCCCAGTAAGCTGGACTAATTTTTCATAAAAGAGATCTATCTGCTCCTGAGTAAACCAATGCCCCTCATCCTCAAGTTGATGGAATTCCATCTTAGCATAACTTAAAAGCTCATTTATATTTACATAGCTATAGTTTCTCTTTATAAGCTTTATATAAACATTTAAAGCCCTTGCAGCATAAAACGGTTTGTTATCTATCTTTAATTGTTTAATATCCATCCTTCAAAAAAATAGCTCCTAAATTTTTTGTATATTCCAAAAATGGATCCGCTTTGTAAGTACCAAAAACCCACATATTATATATTTTTTCATAAGTCAAGTCATGATTTTGAGCATAGGTAAAAGGATAAAGAAAGACTGATACTTCATCTTGATCATAATACTTTGAAATCATAGACAATCCTGTAATAATCTCTTCTCGTCTTGTATTTTCTTCATCTATCACAAATGCATGAATGCAGTTTGTTGCATTTGACAGATTCAAGCCTATATCAGAGATGCTTGCGAGAAAAACAGCCTTAAGAAATCCGTCCCTTTTAAGTGAGAAAAGATGTTTTTCTCGTTTAAACCCTGCTTTTTCATATTCCATGCTTAGATTCTTACAATCAATCATATCAGGCTCCAGATCAAGGGCAGATATCATTAATCCCCCTGATTTATGTTCATAATATGCTTTTAATTCTAATAGGTCTTCTTTAATAGTCTTTGAGATCGCCAATCCTTTGATGTTATATGGTTCAAAGTCTTTTGGAAAACTCAAGCATGCAAAGGAATCAACAGAACACCCCTTTAGGTCATTTAAATGTCTTGCAAACCCCCCAAAAACACGATTCGGAAATCTGTTTTCAGGTCTAAAATAGCTTATAATATAAGTCATGTTTGTAGAATGTAAACGATAAAAATCATTTACATAACGGCTTATTTGATCAAGAACAACTAATCCCGCCTTGCTATTTACTGAACTGCTTGCATGATGATGAAATAACCATGCTTTTTCAAAGATGCGGAGCATTGATATATGCCCCTGTATTATACCCTTCTCGAGATATACAAAATTTCTTGCTATATGGGGATTAAGATTATAAAGCCTTTCATAGACCTCTTTAAATTTTTCCTTGCATTTATGCAGATGCACATATTTCTTAGGATAAATAAAGCCTGTCTCAAAAAAGAACTGCCATAAATCATCTAAGTCAATTCTACTGCATACATATGACTTTTTGTTAGATGCATGATGCAGTATTGATGAAAGGACAGCCTGACTCTGGATATCCATATCAAGAAAGGAAACACCGCACTTTATGATGTTTTCTCCATTGTTGTCTTCAATTTTTCTATAAATAACCTGAGCTTTACAGAAAAGCTTTAGGTCAGGAGCAAATTCTATTTCCAATTCCGGGATTATCATCCCAGGTAAAAGTACAGAACTTTCATGTGACTCTATTACAGAAAAACCTGATCCAGATATGTCAGCTATTTCTAAGTTAATTAATTTTTTTATTATGGGATGAACAAAAACAATATGAGGGGATGGCAATAGTTTCTGTCTGATGCTCCTTATTTTTTTTGGCTGGAACCTTGGTATATTGTCCTTAAGCAGTTCAAGAACAACTGACCTTGTACTCTGTCCGTCAGACTGCTTTGTAATAACACACTCACCAGCAAATACAATATTATTATCCTCATTTTTTAAAATTATATTAACAGGCTTCTCATGATTAATCCAGTGAAATGTTTGAGGAGGTATTGCTGATATCTCAACACGAAATGATAAAGAGCTAAAGTCAATCAGTTTGCCATAAAATATTACGCCATTCTGGATAAATTCAACTTTTATACCCTCACATTTATACCTTTTTGCCCTTCTTCGGGTAAGTTCATAACAAGTTTCAGGAAGTTCAAGGGTTATCTTATCCTCTGAAATATCCTCTAATTTTGCTATAACAAGTATAAAGTTCTTTCCATCAGAGAGAATAAAGTTTTGAAATTCATACGAGTTAAATCTCTGGATATTTTCCTGAGGCTCTATCCATTTACATTCTAATTTTT
>CAZIMB010000039.1:0-14944 GCA_964540275.1 uncultured Nitrospirota bacterium
TGAAGCCATCTGAAGAAATGGTTGGTAAGGTATATGAGGCTTTAAAGTAAAAGGCTTGCCCACTCCTTATATAAATAGAACTTTGCTAATAAATAGCCAAAGAAATATTTTATGTAAAAACTATTTTTACAAATAATTTCATCGGTATTTTTAAAGGAGGTCTGTACTTTATGTCAATGTTTGTATGGAATGATAAATATATTATTAATGTAAAGGAAATAGATGCACAGCATAAACGATTATTTGAGATATGTGATTCATTGTATATTGCAATGAAATCAGGTAAAAGCAAGGATGTAATGGGTGATATATTAAAAAACCTTATTGACTATACAGCAAATCATTTTGCAACTGAAGAAAGATTAATGACCAAACATGCCTATCCTGACTATTTAAAGCATAAAAAAGAACATGAACAATTGGTAAAACAGGTCATTAACTTTCAAAATGACTTTCAAAATGGAAAAGCTACTATCAGTGTTGAAATAATGAATTTTTTGAAGGATTGGTTGTATAAGCATATACTTGGCACTGATAAAAAGACAGGTGAATTTTTAAACACTAAAGGAATAACTTAAAAGGTTATAATTTTTTTTAAGGGAATCTCCCTTAAAAATGGAGTAAAAGATATGTCAAATAAGGAAAAAGAAAAAAATAAAAGGTCCATAAAAAAGAACATTGTATTTATAAATCTCAATTTATCTGCAGAAATAACATGCCCGATATGTGGTTTTGAAGTTGACATATGGACCCATGAAGAAGAGACATTATGCCACATTTGTGGTTATAAATTTTTTCAGAAGGAAAAAATAATTCATTAAGGAAGAGATATTATGGGTAACAAAAAATTATTGGAGTTGTTAAACAATGCAATTGCAAGGGAGATTCAGGTGAGTGTTCAATATATGTGGCAGCATGTAATGATACGGGGGATTAATGCTGAATCAGTTGGTGGGATATTTAAAAAGATAGCCATTACAGAGATGAAACATGCTGAACACATTGCGGAAAGACTTGATTATTTAGGAGGGGTTCCTACAACCAAGCCAACGCCTATTGAGATTGGAAAGACTGCAAAAGAGATGCTTCAGATTAACAAAAAAGCTGAAGAGGAGGCAATAAAACTTTATAAAGAGATAATAGCTATTGCTGAAAAAGAGGCTGATTATGTTACTGCTAAACTCTTTAAGGATATACTTGCTGAGGAAGAGGAACATCACAATCAATTCTCCACATTGCTTGAGGAATAATAATGGAAGTTCTAATTGAAAAAATACCAGGCGGATTAAGGGTCGATGGCATTGATATTAAAGGCGGTAAGTGCGGGTGTACATCTATACTTCCCTGCTGTTATAGTTGGTCAAAGGTCAAAAGGAGCGGAAATGTTATAATTTATACTGGAAAGACAACAACCCCTGAAACTAAAGATCCCTTTAATTGGAGCTATATTGTAAGAAAAGCCGATATTATAGTAGATATTAAGATGGAGGATGCAAGGGACAAAACTATCTTCTCTGGATTTTATCCACCTAAGATTGAAGAGTGGATCAAAAAAGGTTGGACTGTTATCTCAAAAGAAGGAGATAGAGAGGACTTTGATATGTGGAGATGTGCTGCCTGTAAGTGGCTTTATAAGAACCAAAAAGAGGCTATAAAATTTGAAGATCTCCCATCTAATTGGAAGTGTCCTGTTTGCAAGGCTGGTAAAGATGTATTTGAGATGGTGGGATAATTTTATTTAGAAAGGAGGATAAAGATGGGAAAGAAGAAAAAAAAGGTTTATGTCTGCCAGATATGTAATACATATTTTCCAAAAGATGAGGATGAGCCAATACCTATGTGTTGTGGAAAGGATATGATTGTAATGGATGAATTTGAAGAAGGAGAGGTTAAAGAGCCAAAAGAAAGTGCTGGTGGACTTTAATATTTTAATGGAGGTTCAAAAATGACAAAGGTAGGACAAAAATATAAGTGTAATATTTGTGATAATGAGGTTGTGGTTACAAATGCTGGCGTTGGTACCCTCGTCTGCTGTGGAAAGCCAATGGATATTATAGGAGAAGGATTTGAATGCAAATAAAAACCTAAAATTGCTTCTTATGGAGGTTATATGAAGGCTATTGAAGTTAAAAATGGTATATATTGGGTAGGAGCTATTGATTGGGCAGTTAGGGATTTTCATGGCTACGTAACCCCAAGGGGGACTACTTATAATAACTATTTGATTATTGATGATGAGATAACCCTTCTGGATACAGTCAAATATGATTTTGCAGACATCACCATAAAAAACATAAAGTCTGTTGTTGATCCATCTCAAATAAGACATATTGTCATCAATCATATAGAGAATGACCATGTGACAAGCCTAGACAAGATAATAAACCTTTGCACGAATGTAACTATTTATACAACAGACAAAGGGAAAAAGGGTCTTGACAGATTTTTTGATACCTCTAAATGGAATATAAAAATTGTTAAAACGGGAGATACATTAAATATTGGCAAAAGAAATCTACTTTTTATAGAAACCCCTATGCTTCACTGGCCTGACTCCATGATGACCTATATAAAGGAAGATAAAATACTTATTAGCCAGGATGCCTTTGGACAGCATCTCGCATCATCAGTGCGCTTTGATGATGAATTTATTACATGTGCTTCAGCCGCTGAATTAGATGATGCAGTAATAGATTATTATGCAAATATCCTCATGCCCTTTGGTCAATTGATAAAAAGCAAGATCACGGAGATCCAGAAATTGGGATTAGAAATAGATATGATAGCTCCTGACCACGGAATAATCTGGAGGGCGAATCCTCAAAAGGTTCTCCAAATGTATCTTGATATGGCAAATGGCAAGGCAAATCTTAGTGTTTCTATTATTTATGATACAATGTGGCATAGCACTGAGCAGATGACCCTGCCGATAGCACAAGGGATAAAGGATGAAGGGGTTGACTGTAAGGTAATAAAATTGAGGGCTACGCCAATGAGTGTAGCTATTAAAGAATTCTGGAAATCAAGGGGCACATTAATAGGTTCACCTACTCTTAATAATATAATATATCCAACTATAGCTGAATTTTTAACCCATTTAAGAGGGCTCCGACCAAAGAATCGTTTTGTTGGAGCCTTTGGAAGTTATGGATGGGGTGGTGGTGCTGTAAAAGAGGTTTATGAAGAGTTTAAAAAGATGGGGCTTGAGACCTATGAGCCAGGCCTGCAGGTACATTATAAACCCTCTTTTGAGGATGAAACAAGGTGTTATGAATTTGGAAGAGAGTTTGCAAAAAAGGTTAAAGAATATCATCAAAAATTTTAAAGGAGGAAGATATGGCGGTATGGAGATGTACTATTTGTGGATATGAATATGATGAAGCATCAGAAGGAACACCCTTTGAGCAACTTCCTGATGATTGGAAATGTCCCGTATGTAATGCACCAAAAGAGGCATTTGAAAAAATAAGTTAATACATGGAGGTTGATATGTCTAAAACAGAGAAAAATCTTCAAGAGGCCTTTGCCGGTGAATCACAGGCTAATAGAAAATATTTAGCCTTTGCAAAAAAGGCTGAAGAAGAAGGTTATAAACAGATTGCAAAGTTATTTAGGGCTGCTGCTGAGGCTGAGACTATTCATGCACATAATCATCTAAGAGAAATGGGAGGCATCAAAAGTACAAAGGAAAATCTTGAGCAGGCTATAAATGGCGAGTCATACGAGTTTCAAAAAATGTATCCCCAGATGATAGAAGATGCAAAGGCAGAAGGCAATGATGATGCTCTTAGAAGTTTTAGTTTTGCCAATGAGGTCGAGAAAATACATGCAGAGCTTTATAAAAAAGCACTCGAAAATATCGGCAAAAACCCTGATGTTGATTATTATGTTTGTCAGGTTTGTGGAAATACCGTCGAGAATGAACCTCCTGAGGAATGTCCTATATGTGGTGCAAAAAAGCAGGCATTTAAGAAGATTGATTAAAAAAAGCTGGAGGTGACTATGAAAACTACTCACTTTTATTTCAAGATTTTTTTCAGTTTATTTTCTATTTTTACATTTATGCTTGGTGTTGCATCTGCGGAAAAAGGGGCTAAGACACCAACTATTAAATTAAGTCCTCAGACCGAGGCATGTATTGGCTGTCACAAGATTTATTCACCAGGAATTGTTGAGGATTGGTTAAAGAGCCTTCATTCAAAGACGACTCCATCTATTGCAATGAAAAAGTCAAAGCTCGAAAAAAGGATATCTGCTGAAAAGGTGGATCCATCTTTCTCAGATGTCGCAGTTGGTTGTTACGAATGTCATGGTATTAATACTGATAAACACAAGGATAGCTTTGACCATATGGGATTTAAGATAAATGTTATTGTTTCTCCTAATGATTGTGCTACATGCCATCCAGTAGAGGTAAAGGAATTTTCTGGAAGTAAGAAGGCACATGCTTTTGGAAATCTTAAGAAGAATCCCGTTTATCACAGCCTCGTTGAGACAATTATAAGCAAAAAAGAGATAAAGGATGGAAAAATATCTCAACTTTCTGTCTCACCATTTACAGAAATGGAGACATGTTTTTCTTGTCATGGAACAGAAATAAAGGTAGAGGGAACAAAAAAAGTTGAGACTAAAATGGGTGAGATCATAATACCGAATCTTAAAAACTGGCCTAATCAGGGAGTAGGAAGGATAAATCCTGATGGAAGCATGGGTGCATGCACAGCCTGCCATCCAAGACATAGTTTCTCCATAGAAATCGCAAGAAAGCCAGATACCTGCGGTCAGTGCCATCTTGAGCCAGATGTGCCTGCATATAATGTATATAAAGAAAGCAAACATGGAAATATCTATGCATCAAAATATACGGAATGGGATTTTAAGGCTGTTCCATGGAAGGCTGGCAAGGACTTTCAAGCGCCAACCTGTGCAACCTGTCATAACAGCCTTGTAACAACACCTGATGGAAAGTCAGTCATAGCTGAAAGAACACATGATTTTGGCGCAAGGCTCTGGGTAAGGCTTTTTGGACTTGTTTATTCCCATCCACAGCCAAAACATGGTGATACATCTGTAATAAGAAATAAGGATGGACTGCCCCTTCCAACCACATTCACTGGAGAGCCAGCAGCAGATTGGCTTATTACCAAAGAGGAACAGAATAAGCGGGAAAAGGGCATGAAAGGTATATGTAATACATGCCACAGCACTTCATGGATAAATAATCACTTTGAAAAGATGGACAATACAATAAAAGAGGTTGACAGCATGACCCTCGCATCAACACTATTGCTTCTTGATGCATGGGGCAGCAATGTTGCAGAAGGTCTTCCCCACGACAAAAATCCATTTGACGAGGCAATAGAGCAGATGTGGATAAGGCAGTGGCTTTTTTATGCAAACTCTATAAAATATGCCTCTGCAATGACAGGCTCGCCTGATTATGCTACCTTTAAAAATGGCTGGTGGAATCTTTCAGAGAATCTACAACAGATGAAGGATCTTATAGAACTAAAGAAAAAGACAAAGGGCTCTGAATCAAAATGAAGATAGTAGCCTTTAACGGCAGTCCAAGGATAGAAGGCAATACAGAGATATTATTAAAAGAGACCTTAAAGGCGATAGGCATAGAAAGGCATGAAATAAAACTGTTTAAATTAAACTTCTTGAATATAAAACCCTGTCAGGATTGTGGAGGCTGTGATAAAACAGGCAAATGCATAATTAATGACGATATGAATGAGATATACGATGCAATAAGGGAGGCTGACAGGATAATCCTAGCCTCCCCAATCTTCTTTTTTGGCTTAAGCGCACAGGCGAAGATTATGATCGACAGGTGTCAATCATTCTGGTGCGAAAAATATCTCTTAAAAAAACCGATTCCAGGTGGAAAATATGGAAGAAAAGGACTTCTTCTGCTTGTTGGTGGAATGAAAAAAGAAATAGGCATTCAATGTTCAGAGGCAACAGCAAAGGCATTTTTCAGGACAATCAGTGTGCCTGAACATTCTACATTAAGTTTTATGGGAGTAGATGCAAAAGGTGCAATCCTTGAACATCCTACTGCATTAAAAGATGCCTTTGAGGCAGGGCAAAATTTAATCACTTCTTAGGAGGCAATAATGTCAAAATTACCAGAACAATATCAAAACTTAAAAAAGAGATTTAAGGGCTATATGAAGGCTGTTGATAACCTTGGAAAGGCTGTAAAAGAGGCAGGTCCAATTGATGAAAAAACAGCCCATCTTATACAACTGGCTGCTGCAGCAACTGTAAAATCTGAAGGATCAGTCCATTCACACACAAGAAGGGCATTAGAGGCAGGGGCAAAACCAGAAGAAATCTATCATGCAATAATTTTGCTTACAAGCACCATAGGATTTCCAAATGTCTCTGCAGCGTTAAGTTGGGTAGATGATGTATTAAAAAGCGAATAAAACTTAAGACCCCTTTAAAATATAATCATTCACCATTAAGTGCCTTATGGAGAGGTTTACCAATTTTAAAGTGTAATATCCTTTTTGAAGGGACCGATACCTTCTCGCCTGTTTTAGGATTTCTTGCCATGTGGGGATTTCTCTGCTTAACCCTGAAATTGCCAAAACCCCTTATTTCTACCTTTTCACCATTAGCAAGTGCCTCCTTCATACCGTTAAAAATAGTGTCAACAATTGTTTCTACCTGTTTCTTTGTGAGACCTTCTACTTTTTGGGTTATTTTTTCTATTAATTCTGACTTTGTCATAATATCCTCCTTTTATATATAACAATACCTATGGCAAATAAATATACTTTAGTTCTGAGTTAGGTAAAATCTTAATAATCTCCTCAAACAAATCTTTATTGAAGATATCAAAAATTGTATATCTCTCCTTTTTTGTTATTATCTCTGGTTCCCCTTTTATTCCAGCCAATTTAGAGGCAACATTAATAGCATGTTTTAAATCACCAAGCTCATCAACAAGATTTAGATTAAGCGCCTGTCTACCTGAAAATACCCTACCGTCAGATAATTTTTTTACCTCTTCAAAGGGTATCCTTCTACCCTCAGAAACAGCCTTTATAAACTGATCATGCACATCATCCATTACACCTTGAAGAATCTTCCTCTCTTCATCACCAATTCCCCTAAAAACAGATGCCAAATCCTTATGCCTACCACTCTTTATAACCTCAGTTTTTATCCCTATTTTATCCATTAATCCTTTTAAGTTAGGGATTTCCATTATTACACCTATTGAACCTGTTAATGTGCCTGGATTAGCAATAATCCTTGTTGCTGGTGCGGATATATAATATCCTCCAGATGCAGCAATAGCGCCCATAGATACAACAATAGTCTTTTTGGAGGCAGCATTTTTTACTGCTTCATAAATCTCCTGAGCAGCAACAACCCCTCCTCCAGGGCTATCTACCCTCATAACAATAGCCTTTATAGTTTTATCCTTTACATAATCATTAATCTCATCTACTATCTTTTGGGATTTAATTATAGGACCCTCAACCTTTACCAATGCAACCTTATCTTTCAGGGAAAGATCCCTTTGAAAAAGGGTCATTAGTCCACTAATAAATAAAAGAAAACAGAAAAATAGTAGAATAAATAGGCAAATCCTTTTAACCTTAATTTTCATAACCATCCCGACTAAGGTTTTTCATACTTAGACCAATCTTTCTGTCTTCAATATTAACCTTGATAATCTTAACAATTATTTCATCACCCTTTTTAATCTCCTTTGATGTATCAATCTCAGAGGAATACACAAGTCCCTCCACTTCATTATTAATCTCAACAAATATCCCGAAATCAGTAATACTTACAACCTTTCCTGTGAACTCCATTCCAAGTCTATACTTTGCTGGAATATCATTTATCCATGGATCCGGCACCAATTGCTTTATGCCTAAGGATATTCTCTCCTTTTCAGGCTCAAGACTTAGAACAACTGCTTCAACCTTTTGCCCTTTCTTTAACACCTCAGATGGATGCTTTATATGTTTAGTCCACGAAATATCAGAGATATGAATAAGTCCGTCAACACCTTCTGGTAATCTTATAAAGGCCCCAAAATCTGTAAGGGTCTTTATTCTTCCATATACCCTTTGTCCTAATTTATAATTCTGTCCTACTAAATCCCATGGCTTTGGTTTTAATTGTTTTAAACTAAGTGATAATTTTCGTTCATTTTTGTTTAAATTTATTATAAGAGCCTCTATTTCATCTCCTATGGAGGCATATTTTGAAGGATGCTTTGGGCGGTTGGTCCAATCTAGTTCTGTAAAATGTATTAATCCTTCAAGTCCATCTTCTATCTCAACAAAAATTCCATAATCTGTAATATTAACTACCTTCCCCTTAATCTTAAGGCCTGTGCTGTATCTTTCTTCTACAGTAAGCCAGGGATCTGGTTTTTTTTGTTTATATCCCAAAGATACCTTTTCAGAGGCCTCGTCATATTTTAAGACAATAAATTCCCTTTCATCTCCAATTGAGAAAAATTCTGATGGATGACCAACCCTTCTCCATGATATATCTGAAATATGAAGTAATCCATCAATACCTCCTAAATCAACAAAGACTCCATAATCAGTTATATTTTTCACAATACCTTTTATTAGATTTCCCTCTTTTAGCAATTTAAGGGTCCTTTCCTTCTTAATTCTTCTTTCCTCTTCAAGGATTACCCGTCTTGAAACTATTGGCGTTATCTTTGAAATTTGTTCAAAAGAGGCAGTTAGATTGCTACTTTTCTGTGAAATAGATATTATTCTTAAAGGTATGTTTTGTCCAATATATTGTTCTATATCCTTTGGTTTCTTAATATCAATATGGGATGCAGGAAGAAAGGCCTTTATGCCATTTATATCAACATATAATCCGCCTTTTGTTTTTTCTATAACCTTACCTTCAACTGGTATTTTTTTTTGATAGAATTCAATCAAACTTCTCATAGCGATTATCTTCCTAGCCTTATCCCTTGAGAGTGTAATCACCTCTTCTTTTTCATTAACCCTCTCTACGAAAACCTCTATCAAATCCCCTTCTTTTAATCTTGAAATCTCATCACTACTAAATTCAGCAATTGGTATTATACCCTCTGATTTATATCCTACATCTACTATAATAGAATCAGATTTTAGAGAAACCACTTTGCCCCTTACTATCCTCCCTGACTCAATTCTCTTAACAGTATCGGCATAATGCCCTTCATTATCGTTTGCCATTTCATATGCATGTATGTTCATGCTATCCATTGCCTCCTATATTTCTAATAAATTCCTCTACCTCTTTTATGATCCAGTCAGGAGTTGAAGCACCTGCTGTTACTCCTATCCTATCAGCTTTGATAAACCACTCCCTTTTAATCTCTGAGGCTGTTTCAATGTGATAGGTTGGGATCAATTCTGATCTACACATCTGAGCAAGCTGGGTTGTATTAGCGCTGTTTTTTCCTCCAACAACTATCATAACATCTACCTTTTTAGATATTTCTTTAGTCTCCTTTAATCTTAAGGCTGTGGAATTACAGATTGTATTAAAGACCTTGATTTCTTTAGCATATTCAACAATATCATTTAAAAATCTTTTTAAAACATCTACTGGCTGAGTGGTCTGAACAATTATGCCAACCCTGCTTTTAATTCGGGGCATAGGATCATTAGCATTTACTACAACCACATCCTCACCTGCATAACTCATTAATCCCTTAACCTCAGGATGCTCCTTATCACCTATTATAACTACCTGATAACCCTCTTCCTTAAGGAGTTTAGCATATTGTTGAGCCTTTTTAACAAATGGGCATGTGGCATCTATAACTTTATAACTTTTTTTTGCTAATTTGTTAGAAATATCCTCAGAAACGCCATGTGTCCTTATTATAAGGGTTTTTATTGAGTCATCGTCTATATTATCAGTAATTAAAACCCCTTCTGATTTGAGTTTCTCTATTTCCTGAGGGTTATGTATTATGGGACCCAGTGTATATACCCTTTCGCATTTTCTTGCAGCATCAAATGCCATATCAATAGCCCTTTTGACCCCAAAACAAAAACCTGCGTTTTTAGCAATTAAAACCTCTATATTCTTAGACATTTTTACTTTTCAATTCCTTAATTTTATCCATTATATTTTTAGTAATTGTCTCCTGAAATTCCCCTTCTTTTCCCTTCTCTGACATTAAAGGTTGACCAAAGTAGACCCTGAGCTTTCCAGGACGGGGGAATTTAGCGCCTACTGGCAATACCTCATGAGAGCCTTCAATAAATGCTGGAATAATTGGCACACTGCTTAAAGATGCAATTACCCCTATCCCTCTCTTGGCATCAAGCAAACTACCATCTTCGCTTCTTCTTCCTTCAGGGAATATAACAACAAGCTCACCTTTCTTGAGTCTTTTAATAGCCTCCTTCATAGTAGATGGCACAATTTTATCTTCATCAACTGGTATAGCAAAAAAATTAAGAAAAATTTTAATAATCGGAACATTAAATAAATATCTCTTTGCTAAAAATGTTGCCCTTCTCCTCAATACTGCCCCTATAATAGGGGGATCAAGATAACTGGCATGATTGGAGGCTATTATTACACCACCTTTCTTAGGCACAAGGTCAGCTCCTTTTACCTCAAGCCGAAAGAATATCTTAAATATACAATAATAAAATACTTTAAGCAAACAGTATATTAGTGTAGTCATATAATACTCTTATCAAGTCATCAAAGACAGACCTTCTGTCATCTCTTTTCTTAATTAGTGTTTATTTTTTACTGAATTTAAAATCGTTTCCGATATATTTAAATCTATTTATTTATTTCCTTTAGTATCTCTTCAACAACCTCATTAATGTTTAAATTAGTAGTATCAATATATATAGCTTCATCAACCCTTTTTAATGGCGCTATATCCCTACTACTATCTCTTATATCTCTATCTATCACATCCCTCAAGGCATCTTCCATTGTTATATCTATTCCCTTTTCTTTTAATTGTATAAACCTTCTTCTCGCCCTTTCCTCTGTAGTAGCATCCAAATAAAATTTCTTCCAAGCATCGGGAAAAACAATGGTTGTCATATCTCTACCTTCAGCTACAATATCATTCTTAATGGCTGCATCTCTTTGTATTTGTAAAAGAAAGTCCCTAACAGATTTTTTTGCAGAAAAGACTGAGGCATAATGGCCTATGTCCGTTGTTCTTATTACATCAGAGACATCCTCAACAGAGTCCATATTGTCACCTGAAGGTTGAGATATATATACACGACCATTTATATAAAGTACCTTTAAATCAGTTAATGCAATTGCGATCTCCTCATCGGAACAATCAGACTTTATACCTTTTCTTAAGAGATATAATGCCACTGCTCTATAAAGCGCTCCTGTATCAAGATATTGAAATCCAATCCTTTCTGCTAATAGTCTTGAGACTGTACCTTTACCAGCACCTGATGGACCATCTATAGCAATAACCCTTGCCATGAGATTATTTTAACCTACCCATAGGGTATATCTCAATTTTTCAAAATAATCAATATATTAAAACAAGACATTGATATTCCATCTCAACCTGTTAAGGGTTTCCACTTGACGGAGAAGGATTTAGGAACATACCTAGGGCATGAATTTGTTAAAGGGGCCTTAAATCAAATAAAACGTCTCTTTACTATTGTAATAGATTTAAAGGTTGATAATAATGTTAAAAATCCCTAATTATATGGGGAAGATATATTGAAGGGTTATTTCATTAGGATTTATTTCGTTAACCTTTTTAATTCCTCAAAAAATCCCGGGAAGGATATATCAACACATTCTGCATTATTAATAGTTGTTGTACCTTCTGATATAAGTGCAGCAATAGCAAATGACATAGCTATCCTATGGTCATGGTAACTCTCAATCTCAGCACCTTTTAGGATTGCCTTTCCCTTTATAACTATGCCATCAATAAACTCCTCAAGATCAACCCCCATTTTCCTTAATTCATTTGCCATTGCCCTTATCCTATCAGACTCTTTTAGCCTTAATTCCTCCGCCCCTCTAATCTCTGTAAGGCCCTCTGCCTGTGTTGCAAGGACACACAAAATAGGAAATTCATCTATCATAGAGGGCATAATATCTGAATCTATCTTTATAGCCTTAAGCCCCGTAGCACTTCTACAATAAATATCTGCGACAGGTTCCCCTGAAATCTCCCTCATATTTTGAATTTTAATATCAACTCCCATATCTTTTATTACATTAAGCAGACCTGTCCTTGTTGGATTCACACAAACATCTTTAATTAATAACTCAGAATCAGGGACAATTATCGCAGCTGCAATAAAAAATGCTGCCGATGAAAAATCTGATGGTACTGTAATATCTATAGGTTTTAAATTAGTAACACCAAAGCCTTGTCCCTTGACCTTTATAATGTTTCCATCACTTTCAATCTCTGCCCCCATAGATTTAAGCATTCTTTCTGTATGATCTCGAGATTTCTGCGGCTCTCTAATAATAGTAGTACCTTCCGCATATAGTCCAGCGAGTATCAGACATGACTTAACTTGTGCAGATGCTACAGGCATTGTGTAATCAATAGCCTTGAGTTTTTTGCCCCTAATTGCAATTGGAAGATACCTGTTATTATCTCTTGAAAGTATCTCTGCCCCCATCTCCTTTAAAGGGTTTATTACCCTTGCCATTGGTCTCTGTTTTAAAGAATTGTCTCCAGTAAGTACAGAGAAAAATGGATTTCCTGAAAGTACACCAGAAAGAAGTCTCACGGTCGTTCCTGAATTTCCGCAATTAATGACATCAAAAGGCTCTTTTAATCCGTAAAATCCTTTGCCATTAATTATAAGTTCTGCATTTTGAGTCTGAGGTTTTAGGTGTTCACTTAAAACTTCTTTTATCTCAATTCCCATTGAACGAAATGCATTCACAGTACTTATAGGATCTTCAGCCATAAGAAAGTTTCTTACAATACTTTGACCATCTGCAATTGAGGCAAACATAACAGCCCTATGGGAAATTGATTTATCCGGCGGGGGTATAATCTCGCCTTTGATCTGATTAGCTTTTGATAATTGAATTATTCTCATATAAACCTATTAATGCTCTATCTTCTTTCTAAGATTTCTGGATTCAGAAAAAAATCTCTCTATTGCATCTGCATCCTTATACTTCAGCATCTCTTCCATTTTTTCTATATTATATCTAAATATTTTAAGCAAATTGATAAGATTATCTTTATTGTAAATAGATATATCCCTCCATATCTCTGGAGAACTCAGGGCAATCCTTGTTGTATCTTTGAATCCCTTGCCTGCATAATCTATAAAACTTGCGTCAATCTCTCCTATGGTTTTTACAATTGTATATGCAGCAATGTGAGGGAAATGGCTCACTGCTGCATAGATCTCATCATGCTTAAATGGGTCCATCAATTCAACCTTTGCACCTATTGCCTCCCATATTGATAAGACCTTTTCTTTTGCAACCTCATTTGTGTTCTCAGTGGGGGTAATAATACATCTTGCATTTGCAAATAAATCCTCCCTCGCATCATCAATTCCTGATTTATCGCTTCCAGCTATTGGATGTGATCCCACGTAATAAACCCCATCTTTCATCAATGACTCTAATTCATACACAATACTTCCCTTTACACTTCCTGCATCTGTTATTAAAGCACCTTTCTTAAGGCTATCTTTTATTTGTTCGGCGATGCTTTTAAATACACCAACTGGCACAGAAAATAGTATAAAATCAGAATCACCACATACCTTCTTTAGATCAAGGCTATATTCATCAATTATTCCTCTTTCCTTTGCCCTTTCTAAATTATCTTTATTTCTGCCATAGCCACATACAGAGCCACATAATCTGTTTTTCTTTAATGCAAGCGCAAATGATGAGCCAATAAGACCAACCCCTAATATAGTAACTTTATTGAAAAAAAGTTTGTTCATAAGTAATATTTTTATCTCTTTTACTTAATTGTATAATAGTTCATCAATCTTTCTGCCTATATCCTCTGATCCTATTAAAGAAGTCCCGATAAGCAATGCATCTATCCCAGCTTTTTGTAATGTAATAACATCAATTCTATTTCTTATTCCACTTTCGCTTACAACTATTTTATCTTTAGGAATGTCCTTTTTAAGCCTTAGAGTTGTTGATAAATCAACATTTAATGTCTTTAGATTGCGATTATTTATACCTATTATATCAGCATTTATAAAAATAGCCTTTTCAAGATCCTCTTCATCATGGACCTCAAAAAGAACATCCATTCCCAATTCTTTTGAGAGATGAAAATATTCTTCTGCCTGCCGCTTTTCAAGGATAGCAGCTATAAGCAATATTGCATCAGCTCCATTTACGATGGATTCGTATATTTGGTATTCATTAATAATAAAATCCTTTCTTAAAACTGGTTTTGAAGTTATATCCTTGACTATCTTTACATAGGAAAGGTGTCCCTGAAAAAAATCCTCTTCGGTGAGGACAGATATTGCATCTACAGGCTTTTCCTCATAGACAGATGCTATCTTTAATAGATCAAAATCCTTTCTGATAAGACCTTTTGAGGGTGATGCCTTTTTTATTTCAGCTATTAACCTTATCTTATCACCTTCTTTTTTTATACTTTTCTTAAAATTCCTTATCTTTTTTTTATCTAAATCCGCTAATTTTTTCTTAAGTTCAGATATAGGGATAGTTGATTTTTCATGTTTCAGCCGTTCATATCTCAGTTCTATTATCTTTTTTAGGATATCCATATCTGCCAAGATAAAAATTAGTATTCAAGTTAAGCTATATATTAATAAATTTTCTCTTTAATCAGCAAGCTAAATTTCTTTTTAGATTAAGTGAAAATAATTGAGGCAAAACCTAAAATTTTATCTGTTATTCCTAAAGTCAAGTCACACTTTATTACTACTTTGAAATGTCACATTCT
>CAZIMB010000040.1:0-13906 GCA_964540275.1 uncultured Nitrospirota bacterium
AAATCTTAAATCTTAAATCTTAAATCCTAAATCTCACCTCCTTTGCTATAATTTATTCTCTTACTTTGATGAAAGCATTTTTTATGCCAACAACGAGAGGCTTTAAAGGTGATTGATTTTTAATGAAATTTAAATTAGGGTGGTTATATTGAGTGACAATTTTTGTCACTAAGCATTATAATTTTTGTCAGTCGGTATTGCCCTTAAATATGAAAAGTATTTGTAATGATAAAATTGCCTTAGCCATACTCCTATAAATTTCTATAGTTAATCATAGCAATAATAGGGATAAGATAGAATATTAGAAATAAACATGCTCTTTCCTTTGTACTTAAACAAACATCATCTAAAAACCTTGATGCCATGAATATTTTGCTTGATCAGTGATTTGGATTGGGAAGAATTTTTTTATTGATACTAAAGTTATGTTAAAATTATTTGTTTTTTTAATTTATTAAGGAGAATGTCCTATGCCTAACAGTAGACTTATTCATATGTACCGTACCCCGGCACTGTCTGCCTATAAAAAAAATGTCCTTTTAAAATCTATTCATGAGAGGAATCAGGATATTCTGGATATTGAAACAGAGTTCTGCTTTAATATTGATGTATCAGAACCACTTACTGAGAAGGAATTAGTTATACTTAGATGGCTTTTATCAGAGACATTTGAGCCGGGAAATTTTTCAGATAGAAGTTTTTTGATAAATAGGATCACTTCTTCACATATTCTCTTTGAAGTAGGACCAAGATTGAACTTTACAACCGCATGGTCAACAAATGCAGTTTCTATATGTCATAGTTGTGGGCTTACAAAGATAAAGAGGATAGAAAGATCAAGGAGATATAAGTTAATTTTTAAAACCTCCTATGTGCCTTCAGCCTTTAGTCTTGAGCCCCTTTTGGAGCTTTTCCATGACAGAATGACGGAATGCCAGTATCCTGAGCCCCTAAAGACCTTTGATACAGGTATTACACCAGAGCCTGTAAGGATAATACCTTTGATTGAAAAGGGTAGGGCAGCACTTAAAGAAATTAATGAAGATATGGGTCTTGGATTAGATGAATGGGATATAGAGTATTATTACAATCTCTTTGTCCACGAAATTAAAAGAAATCCTACGAATGTAGAATGTTTTGACCTTAGCCAATCAAATAGTGAACACTCAAGACACTGGTTTTTCAAGGGAAGACTTGTAATAGATGGAAAGACAATCCCTGAAAGCCTTATGCAGATTGTTAAGGAACCTTATAGAAGAAATCCAAATAATAGCATAATTGCATTTAAGGACAATTCAAGCGCTATTAGGGGATTTGAAGTGAAGACTATTATTCCAGAGATATCAGGAAAACCCTCGCCATTAAAAGAGAAGGATTTAACATATCATCTAATTTTTACTGCAGAGACTCACAATTTCCCTACCGGCGTAGCTCCATTCCCGGGTGCAGAAACAGGCACAGGAGGTAGGATAAGGGATGTCCATGCCACTGGGAGGGGAAGTCTTGTTATTGCTGGCACAGCAGCATATTGTGTGGGGAATCTATTTATTCCCGATTATCCTATGCCATGGGAACATGGTTCATTAATCTATCCAAGGAATCTTGCCTCACCTTTACAGATACTAATTGAGGCGAGTAATGGTGCCTCTGACTATGGAAATAAGTTTGGTGAACCTTTGATTCAGGGATTTACAAGGTCATTTGGTTTAAAACTTCCTGATGGAGAGAGAAGGGAATGGATTAAACCTATTATGTTTACAGGAGGGGTTGGGCAGATAGATTTAAGGCATGTGGAAAAGGGAAAACCAGAAAAGGGTATGCTGATTATTAAGGTTGGTGGTCCTGCATATAGAATAGGGATAGGTGGAGGATCTGCATCAAGCATGATATCTGGCGAAAATATTGAGGAACTGGATTTTAATGCCGTTCAGCGTGGTGATGCGGAGATGGAACAGAAATTAAATAGGATAATAAGGGCATGTGTTGAGTTGGGAGATGAAAACCCTATTATAAGCATCCATGATCAGGGCGCTGGAGGAAACTGCAATGTCGTAAAGGAGATAATATATCCTGCAGGTGCTAAGATAGATATAAGAAAGATTATTGTTGGTGATACAACCCTTTCTGTTCTTGAGATATGGGGAGCTGAATATCAGGAACAGGATGCAATATTAATCCACCCTAATAAGATAGAGATATTTGAAGGACTCTGTGAAAGGGAGAAGGTTCCATTTTCTGTAATAGGAGAAATAACAGGTGATGGGTATATAGTGCTTGAAGATAGCATGCAAGATGATACTAAACCTGAGCTAAAGACACCAGTAAATCTACCATTAGAAAAGGTTCTTGGGGATATGCCACAAAAGACCTTTTATTTGGAGCGTCTCTCTTACCATACACAACCATTAAATCTTCCTCATGATTTAAGTATTATGGAGGCACTTGATAGGGTATTAAGGCTTGTATCTGTCTGCTCAAAAAGATTTCTTACAAATAAGGTTGATAGATCAGTTACTGGATTAATAGCTCGCCAGCAATGTGCAGGACCACTTCAGCTGACTGTTTCTGATGTTGCTGTTGTAGCACAGAGCCATTTTGGTTTAACAGGTACAGCAATTTCTATTGGAGAACAACCTATTAAGGGGCTTATAAATGCAGAGGCAATGGCAAGGTTGAGTGTGGGTGAGGCATTAACAAATATTGTATGGGCAAAGATTAGCTCTCTAAGGGATATAAAGTGTTCAGCAAACTGGATGTGGGCTCCAAAACTTCATGGAGAGGGGGCAAGGCTTTATGATGCTGCAGTGGCTATGAGAGATATTATGCTTGAACTCGGAATAGCTGTTGATGGTGGGAAGGATAGTCTCTCAATGGCAGCAAAGGTGATCCATCCTAATGGAGAGGTTGAGACAGTAAAATCCCCTGGTACATTAGTTATATCAGCTTATGCCCCATGCCCTGATATAACAAAGGTAATTACACCAGACTTAAAGATGCCTGGCAAGAGTAAACTTCTATTTATTGATTTAGGTGAAGGGAAAAATAGGCTTGGAGGTTCAGCCCTAAGTCAATGTTATAAGCAGATAGGGGATGAATCACCAGATATTGATAATACACAGCTTCTAAAGGATGCATTTAATGCTGTACAGAGTTTGATTGATGATAACCTTATTTTGTCAGGCCATGACAGAAGTGATGGGGGGCTTATTGTAACACTTCTTGAAATGGCATTTGCTGGAAATTGTGGTTTGGAGATAGAATTTGACTCCCCTTTAGTCTTAGAGAAATCCTTGATTTCTTTGCTTTTTTCTGAGGAGTTAGGGCTTGTTATAGAGTATATGCCTGAAAAAGAGGAAGAGATAATCGGTACATTAAATAAATACTTTGTCCCATTTAAGATTATAGGCAGGACCTTGGCAGAAAAGAGGATCACGATAAATCTTATTTCAAAAAATGAGGATCAAATAAGCCTTAATAAAGTCTTTGACGAGGATATGCGAAGTTTAAGGGCAATATGGGAGGAGACAAGCTATAGGCTTGAATTGCTCCAGGCGAATCCTGAATGTGTTAACGAGGAGAAAGAGGTTATCTATGACAGGGCTAATCCCTTATACAATCTCACCTATTTTCCAGAGCCAACACCTGATTTAATAATAAAAAGGAATAATAAGCCTGCTGTGGCTATAATTAGGGAAGAAGGAAGCAATGGGGATAGGGAAATGGCATCTGCATTTTATATGGCGGGTTTTGAACCATGGGATGTAACTATGATGGACCTTTTAAATGACAGGATCAGCCTATCTAAATTTAAGGGAATTGCCTTTGTGGGTGGCTTTAGCTATGCTGATGTGCTCGATTCTGCAAAGGGATGGGCTGGGACAATAAAATTTAACAAAAAACTTTATGAACAATTCCTCTCTTTTTACAATAGGGAGGATACATTTAGTCTTGGTGTTTGTAATGGTTGTCAATTGATGGCCCTACTTGGATGGGTACCATGGCAAGGTATTGCTGATGTATATCAGCCAAGGTTTATACAAAATAAATCGGGTAGGTTTGAGTCAAGGTTCGTGAATGTTAAGATAATGGAGAGCCCCTGTATAATGCTTAAGGATATGGTCGGATCTGTCCTTGGGATATGGATAGCTCATGGAGAGGGGCTTGCACATTTTCCTGATAAAGATATATTGGATAAGGTTATAGAAAGAAAACTTGCTCCCATAAGGTATACGGATGACATGGGGGAGATAACGGAGAAATATCCCTTTAATCCAAATGGTTCCCCCTATGGTATTGCCGCCCTCTGTAGCCCTGATGGAAGGCATCTTGCAATGATGCCTCATCCTGAGAGGACCTTCCTTAAGTGGCAATGGCCATGGATGCCAGAGGATATGAAAATATCACTAAAGGCATCACCATGGTTAAAACTATTTCAGAATGCAAGGCAGTGGTGTGAAAGCAAATAATGAAGATAGAATGGTCAAGGTTTTCCTTAGATTTTTCTAAAAAGAGTTATGTAATGGGTATTCTAAATGTTACCCCTGATTCATTTTCTGATGGGGGTCTCTATTTTAATGAAAAAAAGGCTATAGAACACGCTTACAGCCTTGCAGATGAAGGGGCTGATATTATAGATATTGGTGGAGAGTCAACAAGACCAGGTTCTGAACCAGTAACTTTAGAAGAGGAGTTGAAAAGAACAATACCTGTGATAAGAGAGGTTGCAAGGTCACTACCTATACCCATTTCAATAGATACTTATAAGGCCGAGGTTGCAAGAAGGGCCCTTGAGGCAGGTGCATCAATTGTCAATGATATAAGTGGATTGAGGTTTGACCCTGAGATGCCAAAGGTAATTGCTGAATATAATGTACCCGTAATCATTATGCATATAAAAGGGAGACCAAAGGATATGCAGGATAATCCTACCTATGAGGCGCTTATTCCTGAGATTATGGATTACTTCAGGGTAAGCATAAGACTTGCCCATAAATTTAATATTCCCGATGACAAGATTATTATTGACCCTGGAATAGGATTTGGCAAAACCTTTGATCACAATCTTTATATCTTGAAGAATTTAAGGGAATTTAAGAAGCTCGGCAAGCCTATTGCTATAGGTGCATCAAGAAAGGCATTTATCGGGAAGATACTTGATGAACCTGTACCATCTAAAAGACTTGAAGGTAGTCTGGCAGTTGCAGCAATATCTATATTTAATGGAGCAAACATCGTAAGGGTTCATGATGTAAAAGAGACGAAGAAGGTAGCTAAGATAGCTGATGCAATAAAATGTGGTTATTTTTTCCAGTAATTGGGAACGAAGAGTATAAGCACTGTATAGATTTCAAGCCTTCCAACTAGCATACAGAATGTTAATATCCATTTGCCTGCAATAGGGATAGATGAGTAATTTTCAGCAGGACCAGCTTCTCCAAGCGCTGGACCAACATTGCTCATTGCTGATAGAACAGTTGAAGATGATGTGATAATATCCATTCCTGTAGCAGTCATACATATAGATGCAATGGCATATACAAACAAAAAAAGAAATAAAAATCCCCAGATGCTACCTAATATCTCCTTTGTAAGGAATTTGCCATCAAGCTTCAGGGAAGTTACTGCATGGGGATGTATTAGTTGATATAGCTCTCTGAATCCTTGTTTTAGCATTAGCAATATCCTAACTTGTTTAATCCCTCCAGCAGTTGAACCAATCATTCCTCCAAAAAACATAAGAACCAACAGTATAATCTGTGAAAGGTATGGCCATTTCTCAAAATCAGCAGTGGCATATCCTGTTGTAGTCATAATAGATGAAACCTGAAAAAAGGCATATCTAAAGGAATCTTGAAGTGTATTACATGAAGTCTTCCATATACTTAAGGCAATAGCTATGGTAGTAACAAGTGTGACAAAAAGATAAAATCTAAACTCGTTATTTTTCCATAGCCTTGAGGGATTGCCTTTAAAGACATAAAAATAAAGGGAGTAGTTTACCCCTGCAAGAAACATAAAAACAGCAGAAGAGTATTCAATAAAAGGGCTATTAAAATAGGCTATACTTGCATTTTTTGTTGAAAACCCCCCTGTAGCCATAGTAGTAAATGAATGGCATAGGGCATCATATAAATCCATTCCTCCGGCTAAATAAAAGGCAGTTGCAAAAATAGTAAGCCCTACGTATATAAACCAGAGAGACTTTGCTGTATCAATTATCCTTGGTCTAAGTTTATCAACACTTATTTCTGGTACCTCAGCTTTAAAAAGCTGCATACCGCCTGTTCCTAACATCGGTAATATAGCAAGGGCAAATAATATAATGCCCATTCCACCAATCCATTGAGTAAGGCTTCTCCAGAACAGTACGCCTTTGGGAACTATTTCAATATCTCTCAGGGCAGATGCCCCGGTTGTTGTAAAACCAGCCATTGATTCAAAATAGGCATCAGTAATAGATGAGAAGGTATTTGTAAACAAATAGGGAAGTGACCCGTAAAAGGCAACTAAAAGCCAGCTTATGGTTACTACTAAAAAGGCATCTCTGTGTCTGATTTCATCTGTTTTATGTTTTTTAGTAAGTAGGTAAGGAAGGATGCCTGATAGAAAGGTTATGAGAAAGGATTTTGTAATGGGCAATGTATCTGACTGATTATATATCAAAGAGACTATAATCGGGAATATCATAAATAGGGATGTAAATATGAGTACAACACTTACAATGTTTAATATAAGCGGAATATTCATTTGGTGTTCTTATGCGAGGATTTTTTCTAATTCCCTGATTGATTCCTTTAAGGTAAAAATGATTAATTTGTCATCTTTCATAATTAAATCATTTCCTGAGGGTATTAAAATCTTATTATCTCTTATTATGGCTCCTATGAGAGAGGCCTTTGGTAGTTTTGACTCAATGAGGTTTTTACCTATAAGTGGAGAATTTTGACCTATTTTTGCTTCTAATATTTCTGCCTTGCCATCGGCAATAGCAGTGAGGGATAGAATCTCCCCTCTTCTTATATATCTCAATATAGAGCTTGCTGTTATTAATCTTGGGCTTAATACAGCCTGAATGCCAAGACTATGGGCAAGAGAAATGTATTCTGTCCTGTTTACTATTGTTATAGCTTTTTTTGCACCTAATCTCTTTGCGAGGATAGATGACATTAAATTAACCTCGTCATTATTTGAGACAGATACAAAGACATCAATATCACCTATATTCTCCTCAATAAGCAATTTTTGATCAGTCCCGTCTCCACATAGTATAAGGGACTTGCCAAGATACTTACTCAGGTATTTGCATCTCTCTTCGTTTTTCTCTATTATTTTAATATCCGATTTGCTCTCCATAAATGAGGCTATGTAATAGCCTATCCTTCCCCCCCCTAATATCATTATTCGTTTTGAGGGTTTTGTGGAAACCTTCAGTATATTAGATATGTCACCTACATCAATCTTTCTTATAGGTATATAAATTATATCCCCTTCTTTTATTTCATCATTTCCTGAAGGGATAATAGCCCTGTCACCTCTTTCTATTATTCCTATGATGAATTTTTTATCAATAATATTCCTAAGTTCCTTTAGTGATTTTCCGACCAGGTGGTTCTTTCCATTAACCTTGAAGCCTATTACCTTTAAAATTCCCTCTTCAAAATCCTCCACATCAGTAGCAAAAGGTATTTCAAGAAGCCTTATGATAGCCCTTGCGACCTCAAGTTCTGGGTTGATTGCAGGATCTATGTCAAGATTTTCTTTGTTTAAAAGATCTTTATTGAAAAAATAGTCAGGGTTTCTGATACGAGCAATCTTGCGAGGTATCTTAAACATTGCCTTAGCAAGAAGGCATGATATCATATTTGTCTCATCACTATTTGTGACAGCCAATAGCATATCTGTCTTGTCAGCCTCTGCCTCTTTTAAGACAGAGGGATCTCCCCCGCTACCTTCAATAGTGGCTACATCTAAGGTCTCATTAATCCTTCTTAATTTTTCTTTATCCTGATCAATAACAATAACATCAACTTCTTCACTGGCAAGGAATTTTGCTATCTGGAAACCAACCTCTCCAGCGCCAATTATTATCACTCGCATGGGAAATTATAGCATAATTGAAATATTGATATATAAATTTAAATATGAAATCTTTATAACACTACATCTTTTCAGGCGCATTAACCCCTAGTATCTTCAACCCATGTCTTATAACCATCTGTATTGCACTGCAGAGGGCTAACCTTGCCTTTGAGACTTCTATATCATCTGATATTACTCTGTATTTTTGATAATAGGGATGGAACATACCTGCCAATTCCTGTAGGTAGAATGTTATCCTGTGAGGCTCGTGTGTTAATACGGCATTTCTAAAAATCATGGGATATAACAGAAGTTTTTTTATTATACGAATTTCATCGTTATTAAATAGTTCACATTTAAAATTTGTTTCCTCTGCCCCTTGCCAATAGAATGTAGCTTCCTGCCTTGCCTTTTCAAATATACTATTAATCCTCGCATGGGCATATTGTACATAAAAAACTGGATTTTCATGGGATTGTGCCTTTGCAATCTCTATATCAATCTCCAGATGACTATCTGCCCTTCTCGTCAAAAAAAGAAATTTTGTTGTATCAGCTCCGATCTCATTTATTACTTCACGGAGTGTAATAAATTCACCTTCCCTCTTTGACATCTGGACAGGTCTGCCTCCTCTTAAAAGTGTTACCATTTGGACAAGTAGGACCCTCAGGTGTTCCTTTGGATATCCGAGGGCCTGAATAACAGCCTCTATTCTTGGCACATATCCATGATGGTCAGCTCCCCAAATGTCAATAATCTCCTCAAATCCCCTTTCAATCTTTTTTCTGTGGTATGCGATGTCAGGGGCAAAGTATGTATATTCTCCATCCTTTTTGATAACGACCCTATCTTTATCATCCTTAAATTCTGATGATTTGAACCATACTGCTCCATCTTTTTCATAGATGTATCCGCGATTTTTAAGGTCATTTATAGCTTCGATGATCTCTCCTTTCTGATAAAGATCTTGTTCACTCTGCCATGAATCAAAGAAAACCCCGAAATCCTCAAGGTCTCTCTTTATCTCTTTAAGCATTTTTTTATAGGAGAAATCTGTAATCTCTTTTAGCAATTCCTCATCTTTTAAATGCTTAACTTTTGACTCTTGACTATTTTTGAACTCCTTTGCAAGTTCTTCTATATAACCTCCCTTATAACCATCTTCAGGAAAGGGATAATCAATGCCTAATAACTGCATATATTTTGCATAAACAGATAATCCGAGTAGTTTTACCTGTCTTCCTGCATCATTAATGTAATATTCTTTTTCTATCTTATAACCAGCCTCTGCCAGTAGATTAGAGAGGGCATTGCCCAGAGCCGCTCCCCTTCCATGTCCTAAATGTAATGGACCTGTTGGATTAGCACTAACAAACTCTATTTGCACCCTTCTGCCTTTGCCTATATCCTCTATAAAGAAGGAGTCTCTTTCTATAAGCAATCTTTTAAACTCTTTACAGATAAAGTTCTTCGAGAATACAAAGTTTATAAATCCAGGTCCTGCTATGTTTATGTCTTGAAAAATCTCATTATAGTCTGAAACATGAAGCCTGATGTTGTTGGTTATATCTTCAGCTATTTTCCGAGGAGGCATTTTTAGATATTTTGCAAGGGTCATAGCAATAGGTGTTGATAGATCACCAAAATTCTCCTCTCGAGGTATCTCTATCTCAATATCCTTTTTATCTACCGACAGATTATTAATTGTTTTTGAAAGAATTTCCCTTATAAATTTTTCCATTATACTTTTTAAGCTTTCATTTATTTACTTTTAATCCAAGTTGATCAATCAAAATTAGGTCATCTTCGTAGGATCTTCCTGTAGTGGTTAGATAATTGCCTGTAAGTATAGAGTCAGCTCCAGCCATAAATATTAAGGGATGAAATTCTTTAAGAACCTGAACCCTTCCTGCACATATCCGTATATCCTTTTCAGGAAGGATCAATTTATATAAACTTATAATCTTTAAGGCCTCAAATGGATGCATTGGCTCTATATTAGAAAGTTTAGTTCCTTTTATTGGTATTAGAAAATTGATAGGTACAGAATCTATATCCAGATTTCTTAAATCTAATGCCATGTCTATTCTATCTTCCCATGTCTCTCCCATCCCAAAAATGCCACCAGAACACACTGATAAACCAACAGATTTTGCAGCCTCAATGGTTTTTAATTTATCATAGTATGTATGGCTACTGCATATCTCAGGAAAAAATCTCTCAGAGGTCTCCAGATTATGATGATATCTAATCAGACCATTATCCTTTAAATATAGCAATTCGTCTCTGTTTAATAGACCTAATGTTGCGCAGGGCAAAAGACCTAATTTTTTTATTTCTTTAATCATTAATGATATCTCTTTTAGTTCATTTCTACCAATCTTTCTTCCGCTTGTTACAATACAGAATCTTTTAACCCCTTTATCCCTTGCCTCTTTTGCCTTTTCAATCACAATCTCTTTTTTTATAAGAGGATATGTAGTTATATTGGTCGAATGTCTTGATGATTGGGCACAGTAGGAACAGTCCTCTGTGCAACCACCTGATTTGGCATTTACAATGGCGCACATCTCTACACTGTTTCCTCTAAATGCTTCCCTTATTTTATTAGCTACTAAAAAAAGTTCTAATAGAGGGCTTATTTTATAATTATTGACCTCTGAACAATCTTCTGATTTTGCAATAATTAAAGCATCTGACTTAGTTATTGGCTGCTTCTCAAGTATTTTATTGGCTAAATTAGATAACATAGCTTTATTCTGTAAGACCTTCTAATTAGGATTCATTTTTTCTCATAGCATTATCACGAAAAAATACTTACTATAAATTCAAGTTTCCTATTGTATCTTATCATATCATAGAACATAAAATTTATGATATTATTTAATAGACATGATTCCCTTCAAAGATGACAACCCAACACAGACATTCCCTTTTGTTACAATTGGACTAATTGTAATTAATAGCATTGTATTTTTGTGGGAGATTACCTCTTATGGAGGAATTAATAGAGCAGCTTATCTATACGGAGCCATACCATACAATATCATATCCTTTGAAAAAACACAGCCTATCCATCCTGTAGTCACTATTTTCACATCAATGTTTTTACATGGGGGTTTTTTCCATCTGATAGGTAACATGCTTTATCTCTGGATATTTGGAAATAATATAGAAGATACGATTGGCCATTTCAGATTTCTTATTTTCTATATTTTCTGCGGAATTATTGCTGTATATAGCCATGCAATTACAGAGATCCAATCATCTATACCAATGATTGGTGCAAGTGGAGCTGTTTCAGGCATTTTAGGTGCGTACATGCTACTTTTTCCCCATGCAAGGGTTCATACCCTTGTGATCTTTGGTTTTTTCTGGCAAGTTGTTAGAATACCTGCATTATTTGTAATTGGATTCTGGATAGTAATTCAGATAATTAATGGTATCCTTACAAAGGGATTGCTGAATCAAGGTGGGGTGGCATGGTTTGCCCATATAGGAGGTTTTTTAGCAGGAATAATAACAATAAAATTATGGATTCCAAAAAGAAAATATAGATATTTTGTTAAATTATAAAAAATTGAAAAAAAATAAGAAAAAAAAAGATATTATTAAATAATTATCTATATTTTCCACTAAACAGCTTTGCAATAAATCCCCTAATCAATATATATTAGCACTCATCAACAATGAGTGCTAATAATGCAATTCATAGAATCAACCTTATATCCGCTTTTAGCGGAAATAAAGATTTAATCAAAATCATTAGGAGGTATTGTTTATGAAGATCAAACCACTCAAAGACAGGGTAGTTGTAAAGTACTCTGAAGAAGAGGTCGAAAAGACTCCAGGCGGTATTTATGTTCCAGATGTGGCAAAGGAAAAGCCTCAAAAAGGCACTGTGGAGGCAGTAGGGTCTGAGGTAAAAGAGCTAAAAGTAGGTAATACAGTACTCTTTGACAAATACTCAGGCTCAAAGATAAAACTTAATGACATAGAATATCTGATCATCAAAGAAGAAGATGTATTAGGAATAATTGAATAATAAATTTAATAAAAGGAGGAGGAAGAATATGGCAGCTAAACAGCTTTTATTTGATGAAGCAGCAAGACAGGCAATGTTAAGGGGAGTGGCTATTCTAAATGATGCAGTAAAAGCAACACTTGGACCAAGGGGAAGAAATGTAGTAATTGATAGAAAATTTGGCGCCCCAAATATAACAAAAGATGGAGTTACCGTTGCGAAGGAGATAGAATTAAAGGATCCTTATGAGAATATGGGAGCACAGCTCCTTAGGGAAGTTGCATCAAAGACATCTGATGTTGCAGGAGACGGAACAACGACCGCAACTGTACTTGCTTATTCAATCTATAAAGAGGGCATGAGGCATGTAACTGCAGGGGCGAATGCTATTGATCTAAAAAGAGGCATTGACAAGGCAGTAGAGGTAGTGGTTGAAGAACTGAAAAAAATGTCAAAACCTGTTGCTGATAAGAAAGAGATTGCACAGGTAGGGACAATATCAGCAAATAATGACCCATCAATAGGGGAGCTTATTGCAGAGGCAATGGATAAGGTTGGCAAAGATGGTGTAATAACTGTTGAAGAGGCAAAAGGAATGGCAACAACCCTTGATGTTGTTGAAGGTATGCAGTTTGATAGGGGCTATATCTCCCCATATTTTATTACAGATCCAGAAAGAATGGAGTGCAGACTTGATGATGCATTTATACTTATTCATGATAAAAAGATCTCAAGCATGAAGGACCTTCTTCCAATTCTTGAACAGATTGCAAAGATGGGTAAACCCCTTCTCATTATTGCAGAAGAGGTAGAAGGAGAGGCGCTTGCAACACTTGTTGTAAACAAACTGCGTGGCACACTTCAGGTTTGTGCAGTAAAGGCACCAGGCTTTGGAGACAGGAGAAAGGCAATGCTTGAGGATATAGCCATTCTCACAGGTGGAACAGTTATATCTGAAGACCTTGGACTTAAGCTTGAAAATGTAAAGCTTCAAGACCTTGGAAGGGCAAAAAAGATAACAGTTGACAAAGAAAACACAACAATTGTTGAAGGGGCCGGAGATCCCGCAAAGATTCAGGGTAGGGCAAAACAGATTAAGGCACAAATAGAAGAGACAACATCAGACTATGATAGAGAAAAACTTCAGGAAAGGCTTGCCAAAATCGTTGGAGGTGTTGCTGTAATCAATGTTGGTGCTGCCACTGAGGCTGAGATGAAGGAGAAAAAGGCAAGGGTAGAGGATGCACTTCATGCTACAAGGGCAGCAGTTGAAGAAGGCATCGTCCCTGGCGGTGGAGTTGCCCTATTAAGATGTATTAAATCACTTGAAAAACTAAAATTAGACCATGACCAACAACTGGGTGTCTCGATAGTGAAAAGGGCTATGGAAGAGCCAATAAGACAGCTTATTCAGAATGCTGGGATAGATCCTTCAATTATTGTGGAAAGGGTTAAGGAATCAAAGGATATAAATTATGGATATGATGTGTATAAAGAGGACTATGCAGACATGATAAAGGCAGGCATCATAGATCCTACAAAGGTTACAAGATACGCACTACAGAATGCAGCATCAGTTGCAGGTTTAATGCTTACAACAGAAGTAATGATAACAGAACTTCCTGAGGAAGAAAAGAAGATGCCTGGCATGCCTGGTGGCGGTATGGAAGGAATGTACTAAAAAAGTAAATCAAGCTTTAAAAAAAGAGGACAGATATTCTACTGTCCTCTTTTTTTTTATTTTGGGTTATCTTATACATAGAATTGACTTTATATTTTTTAATGGTAAAATTTAATTAGGAC
>CAZIMB010000041.1:0-13890 GCA_964540275.1 uncultured Nitrospirota bacterium
GGGAAGGAGGAAGGACAGTAGGCGCTGGTGTAGTTACAGAGGTGTTGGAGTAAAAAAAAGAACCAAAAATCAAAATAATTAATAATATTCTGCATTTTGATTTAGAATGGAGTAACAATGCGTGATATAATACTTTTTCAATGTACAGAATGCAAAAATAGAAACTATTCAAGCATGAAAAATAAGAAGAACACAACAGAAAAGATTCAGCTAAAAAAATATTGCAGGCAATGTAGAAAACATACACTACACAAGGAAACAAAGGCATAAATAATAATTTTAAATTTGAGATTTAAGGTTTGAAATTATTATTGGGATAGGCCAGTAGCTCTAACGGCTAGAGCATCGGACTCCAAATCCGAGGGTTGGGGGTTCAAATCCCTCCTGGCCTGCCATTATGCGAGTTGCTGGTTTTGGTTTTAGAGTTAAAGACCTTTAAAATATGAACCCTTAATTACTAAATTTAAAAACAAGGAGAAGGGATGCTTGGAAGGATAAAAAATTTTTTTAATGAGGTTAAGATTGAGTCTAAAAAGGTTAATTATCCATCAAAGGATGAACTTATAGGATCCACGTGGGTTGTTATAACTACAATCTTGATAGTATCCTTTTTTCTTGGCATTGTTGATTTAAGTCTTTCAAAATTAATAAAACTCCTCTTGAGTTAATAAGGTAATATTATGGGGAAAAAGTGGTATATAGTTCATACATACTCAGGATTTGAAGAAAAGGTTAAGGCAGCTATTGAAGAAAAGATCAAACTTAAAGGGATTGAAAATAAGATTAGCAGGATACTTATTCCTTCTGAAAGAATTATGCAGGTGAAGGGCAAGAAAAAAAAGGAGACAGAAAAGAAATTCTATCCTGGGTATATCATGGTAGAGATGGATCTGGATGATGAGACATGGTATCTTATAAAAAATATAAATAGGGTTACTGGATTTGTCGGCGGAGCTAAGCCGGTAGAACTACCTCAGGAAGAAGTAGATGCAATATTGCAACAGATTGAAAAAGGGCCAATGGTGACCATAAAGAGTCAGTTTGAAAAGGGTGATAATGTAAAAATAATAGATGGTCCCTTTACAAACTTTGTTGGCTATGTAGATGAGGTAGATATGGACCACGGAAGATTACGTGTTATGGTAAGTATATTTGGGAGACAGACCCCCGTAGAGCTTTCATTTTCACAAGCAGAAAAGGTTTAATTTTATTATTTTATTAATTGATTGAAGAGATTTAAGTATATATACATAGAACTGTAAACCATAAATGGTGAACGTAAGAGATTTAGGAGGTTATAAATGGCAAAAAAAGAAGTGGTAGCGCAGGTAAAACTTTTGATACCTGCTGGAAAGGCAAATCCAGCTCCCCCTATCGGGCCTGCCCTTGGGCCACATGGTGTTAATATAATGGGATTTTGCAAGGAATTTAACGCAAAGACTCAGGGTATGGGAGAGACTCTTATACCAGTTGTTTTGAATATATATAATGACAGGTCGTTTACTTTTATATTGAAAACGCCCCCTGCATCTGAGTTAATAAAAAAGGCATTAGGCATTATAAAAGGTTCAGGTAATCCAAACAAGGATAAGGTTGGGGTATTGACAAATGCTCAAGTAGAGGAAATAGCAAAAACCAAACTTCCAGATCTGAATACAACATCCTTAGAGGCTGCAATAAAAATAATTAAAGGGACAGCAAAAAGCATGGGCGTTGATATAAGGGATTAAGGAGAATAAAAATGGGGAAAAAGATAGAAAATATAAAAAAAGAAATTGATCTTATAAAGGAATATTCCATTGATGATGCTATATCTATAATTAAAGAGAAGGCATTTGCCAAGTTTGATGAAACAGTTGATATGGCTATAAATCTTGGAATTGACCCAAAAAAATCAGACCAGATGGTTAGAGGGACAGTGGTACTTCCTCATGGTACTGGCAAACAAGTGAGGGTGCTCGTATTTGCAAAAGGAGAAAAAGAGAAAGAGGCAAGAGAAGCAGGTGCAGATTTTATAGGAGCAGAAGACCTTGTAGAAAAAATCCAGCAGGGATGGCTTGAATTTGATAAGGCAGTGGCAACACCTGACTTAATGGGATTAGTTGGAAAGCTCGGAAAGATATTAGGACCAAGGGGATTAATGCCTAACCCAAAATTAGGTACTGTTACCTTTGATGTTGCAAAGGCTGTTAGGGAAATAAAGGCAGGTAAGGTCGAATACAAGGCCGAAAAGGCAGGTATAGTGCATGTCCCAATTGGAAAGATCTCTTTTGATAAAGAGAAGCTTATCGAAAATGCGATGGCTGTCCTTAAATCTATTGTAAGATCTAAGCCTTCAACATCTAAGGGAAAATATATTAAAAAGATCAGTTTATCTTCTACAATGGGTGTTGGCTTAAGAATAGACATAGGAAAATTAAAAATAACATAGATACTTTTTTGATTTTTTAATTTAAAAGTTATTTGGCATAAACAGGCTTTGTCTGTGCTATAAATTGTCAGAGACAGTAGGTACATGATAGTGATTAGCAAGTCAGTAAAAGGTGATAGTTAAATTAACTAAAGCTGCTTGCTCAAATGCTTATCTTGTTTAAAGGGTTTACCGCCTACAGAGACGTGTACAGAGGAGAGCTTAAAAATTTGTGAGGATTTTTAAATGGTGGCTGCCTTAGACTCTTGACATCTGGTCAAGCTTAAAGGTCAGCTATCCAATATATGAAGTGCTAAAATTGTTAGCATAGCTTCACAAATAACTATCACTGATCAGTATCAATTAGGTCTCTGGGAAAGGAGGAATTTCTGATAAGCAAGGAGAAAAAAAGCAGACAAGTAGCTTACCTGTCAGAAATATTTGCAAATTCTAAGGCAGTTCTTCTTACTGAGTACAAAGGACTTACTGTATCTGAGATAGAAGATCTCAGAAAGCTACTAAAAGAAGTTGGCGCAGAATATAAGGTAGCAAAAAATACTTTAAGTACAATTGCTTCCAAAGGGACCCCTGTTGAATCAGCAAAGGATATGTTTATCGGACCGACAGGTATAGCTTATAGTCTCAATGACCCTATTTCAGTGGCTAAGAAAATATTTGAGTATGCCGAGAAAAATGATAAGTTTAAGGTAAAGATTGGGGTAATTGAAGGAAGGATTTATTCTGCTGATAAGATTAAAGCTCTATCAAAACTGCCGTCTCGGAATACGCTTCTTAGCATGTTAGGAGGCGCTTTGCAGGCACCTATTTCAAAGTTAGCCATGGTGCTGAATGCTACTATTTCACAACTTGCATATGCATTGCAGGCATTAAAGGACAAAAAAAGTGCTTAGCATATAGTCTTAAAATTTATAAAAATATCTATTAAAGAAATAAAAGGAGGAAGTAAATGGCTATTACAAAGGAAGAGGTATTTAGTTTTATTGATAACATGACAATTCTTGAGTTATCACAGTTTATTAAGGAATTTGAGGAAAGGTATGGCGTTACAGCAGCTGCCCCTGTTGCTGTTGCTGCTGCTCCTGGCGCTATTGCTGGTGCCCCTGCCGCCCAGGCAGAGGAGAAGAGCAGTTTTGATGTTATACTCGCTTCAGCAGGTGAAAAGAAGATTCAGGTTATTAAGGTTGTAAGAGAGTTGACAGGTCTAGGACTTAAAGAGGCTAAGGATCTCGTAGATGGAGCGCCAAAGCCAGTTAAGACGGGGGTTTCTAAAGAGGAAGCAGATTCAATAAAAGCAAAACTTGAGGCTGAAGGGGCTAAAATAGAAATAAAATAGTGAATAGTAAGTGAATAGTGAATAGTTAATTACTAAATACTATTCACTATTCACTAAATAAATAAATCAAGGAGAGCTATGGCAAAGGTTTTACGTGAACGATTAAATTTTGGCAAGGTGCCTACTATAATGGATATTCCATATCTTTTGGAATTCCAGAAAAGATCCTTTGAGAGGTTTTTACAAAAGGATGTTGCCCCTGATAAAAGAGTTGATGAGGGCTTACAGGCTGCTTTTAATAGCGTTTTCCCTATTACTGATTACAATGACACTTCCTCTATAGAGTTTCTTTCGTATTCAATAATAGAACCTAAAATTACACCCCGTGAGGCGATTATAAAGGGTACTAATTATTCGGCTCAAATAAGGATAAAGGTAAGGCTCAATTTATGGGATAGGGACGAGAAAGGTAAAAAAACACTTAAAGAATCAAGAGAACAGGAAGTTTATATCGGCGAGATGCCTATAATGACAGAGACGGGTAGTTTTATTATAAATGGCGTTGAAAGGGTTATAGTTAGTCAGTTGCACCGTTCACCCGGTGTTTATTTTGCATTAGATAAGGGAAAGACACATGCAAGTGGAAGGCCTTTATATACTGCTAGAGTTATACCTGTTAGAGGTTCATGGCTTGATTTTGAGTTTGATTCAAAGGACATTTTGTATGTGAGGATTGATAGACGGAGGAAATTGCCTGCTACTATTGTGCTAAAGGCCCTTAATTATACCAACGAGGAAATCCTGAAAACATTTTATCCCGTTGAAGAGATAAGAATTAAGGATAAAGAAAATTATACCAGGGTTGTTAGCGATGTCCTTGTAGGTGTTAGAACAAAATATAACATATTGGCTCCACAGACAAATGAGATTATTGCAAAGGAAGGAAGTAAGATAACAAAAGCCATCTTAAAGAAAATGGAATCTGCCGGATTAAAGGAAATTCCTATAAGTAAGAATGAGATTATAGGGAGGGTTACTCTTAAAGATATAGTAGATCCAAATACAGGAGAGATAATCCTTGATGGTAATAAGGAGATTACGGAAGAGGTATTTTACAAAATACTTTCTCATGGTATAGGTACACTCCAATTGCTTTTCATTGATGCAGTTAATTATCTGCCATCTCTTAGAGAGACTCTTCTTACAGATAGGGTTACAAGCCGTGAAGATGCACTAAAAGAGATCTATAAGAAGCTTAGGCCTGGCGAGCCCGTAACCCCTGCAGCGGCTGAAGAGTTGTTTACAAGCTTGTTCTTTGATCCAAAGAGATATGATTTATCTGTAGTAGGAAGGCTAAAGCTTAATAAAAAACTTAAAGTTGATAATCCCCTTGAGTTAAGGGTTTTAAGGGATAACGATATAGTGGAGATAATACGCTACCTCCTAAACCTTAGAACAGGCAAAGGAGAGGTTGATGACATTGATCACCTCGGTAATAGGAGGGTGAGGGGTGTAGGAGAACTGTTAGAGAACCAGTTTAGGATAGGACTTGTCAGGATGGAGAGGGCTGTTAAAGAGAAGATGAGCCTTGCAGATCTTGAAACAGCAATGCCTCATGACATTATTAATGCAAAGCCTGTTATAGCTGCTGTTATGGAATTTTTTGGATCCAGCCAGTTAAGTCAATTTATGGATCAGACTAATCCTTTATCAGAGATTACTCATAAAAGAAGGCTTTCTGCACTTGGCCCAGGTGGCTTGACAAGGGAAAGGGCAGGATTTGAGGTTAGGGATGTACATCCAACCCATTATGGAAGGATATGCCCTATTGAGACACCAGAAGGTCCAAATATCGGACTCATTACATCTTTAGCATCTTACGCAAGGATTAATGAATTTGGATTTATAGAGGCTCCCTATAGGAAGGTTGAAAATGGATATGTTACTAATGAAATAGTTTATCTATCAGCTTTGGAGAGTGAAAATTATGTTATTGCTGAAGCAACATCTCCTGTTGATGAAAATGGAAGATTGATTGGTAGTGTATCTGTTAAGATAGGCGAAGATTTTAGGATGGTCTCACCTGAAGAAGTCCAGTTTATGGATGTGTCTCCAAAACAGATTGTTGGCATATCTGCTGCATTAATTCCATTTCTTGAAAATAATGATGCTAATAGGGCACTTATGGGATCTAATATGCAGAGGCAGGCCGTGCCTTTATTAAAACCTGAAGCACCTCTTGTTGGCACAGGTGTAGAACAAGTTGCGGCAAGGGATTCTGGTTGGCTAGTCCTTGCAAGAAGGGCTGGGATAGTAGAAAGCGTTGATTCGACAAGAATAGTTGTCAGGGTTACTGAAAAGGGTGGTGGAGTTGATTCCTATAATCTTATAAAATTCCAGAGGTCAAACCAAGGCACATGCATGACACAAAAGCCTGTAGTAAATGTAGGAGATAAAGTTGAGGTAGGATCTGTCTTGGCAGATGGTCCTTCTACTGATTTAGGAGAATTGGCATTGGGCAAGAATGTAATAGTTGCCTTTATGCCATGGGGAGGATATAACTTTGAGGATGCTATTCTTATTAGCGAAAGACTTATAAAAGATGATGTCTTTACATCTATTCACATAGAAGAATTTGAAATTGAAGCAAGGGATACAAAACTTGGGCCTGAGGAGATCACCAGAGATATACCCAATGTAAGCGAGGAGGCATTAAGAAATCTTGATGATAGTGGAATAATAAGAATTGGTGCTGAGGTTAAGCCTGGTGATATACTTGTTGGCAAAGTTACACCTAAGGGGGAGACAACACTTACACCGGAGGAAAAACTCCTTCGTGCAATATTTGGTGAAAAGGCTGAAGATGTTAAGGAGAGTTGTCTTTATGTTCCTCCTGGAATTGAAGGCACTGTAGTTGATGTAAAGGTGCTTTCAAGAAAGGGAATGGCAAAGGATACAAGAACCAAGAGCATAGAAGAAGATGAGATTAATAGACTACTCCTTGAATTGGAAGAGGAGATAAAGATACTTAAAGAGGAAAAGGCTATCAAAATAAGGGAAATATTAAAGGGCGCTAAACTTGCTGAGGATATAAAGGATTCAAAAACTAAGGAAATTATATGCCCTAAAGGTAAAAGACTTACAGAATCTCATCTTTTGATGATTAAAGACGACCACCTCATAAAGATAAAGATAGAGGATATGGACATAAGAGCAAAGATGGAGGATGTAAATAATAAGATTAATCAATATATTAAAAATCTTGAAGCCCGATATCATGAAAAAATCGAAAGGATAAAGAAAGGTGACGAACTGCCTCCTGGAGTGAATAAGGTTGTAAAGGTTTATATTGCTACAAAGAGGAAAATCCAGGTAGGAGATAAAATGGCTGGTAGACATGGAAATAAGGGAGTTGTTTCTATAATAATGCCTGAAGAGGATATGCCTTATCTACCCGATGGTACACCTGTTGATATAGTGCTTAATCCATTAGGTGTTCCATCAAGAATGAATATAGGACAGATATTAGAAACACACCTTGGATGGGCTGCTACTTTGTTAAATAGGCATGTATCAACCCCTGTATTTGAAGGGGCGAGTGAAAAGGAAATAAAAGATCTTCTTAGAGAAGCAGGCAAACAAAATATTGATTGCGTTACTATTTTTGACGGGAGATCTATAGGCAAAAGGACACTTGAAAATGTTGGTATTCAGACAACCCTTTATGATGGCACAACAGGTGAGCCCTTTGAAAGACCAGTAACAGTAGGATGTATGTATATGTTTAAACTGCATCACCTTGTTGCAGACAAGATACACGCCCGTTCGATAGGTCCTTATTCACTTGTTACTCAACAGCCACTTGGAGGTAAGGCGCAATTTGGTGGTCAGAGACTCGGTGAAATGGAAGTGTGGGCCCTTGAGGCATATGGTGCTGCTCATACCCTTCAGGAGTTTCTCACTGTAAAAAGTGATGATTTTACCGGAAGGTCCCGCATGTATGAGGCTATAGTGAAGGGATATCCTATTCTTGAGCCTGGCATTCCTGAGTCATTCCATGTATTAATAAAAGAGCTCCAGGGCCTCTGCCTTGATGTGGAGCTTCTGGAGAAAAAGAAGAAAATGGAGGAATAAATTGGTAGAAGACATTTATGCCCTTTTTCAGAAACCAAAAAATCCTAGGGACTTTAATGCCATAAGGATAAAACTGGCATCACCTGAGAAGATCAGGGAATGGAGTCATGGGGAAGTAAAGAAACCAGAGACTATAAATTACCGTACCTTTAAACCAGAACATGACGGGCTTTTTTGTGCCAAGATATTCGGACCTGTGAAGGATTGGGAGTGTCTTTGTGGAAAATATAAGAGAATGAAGCACAGAGGGGTAATATGCGACAAATGCGGTGTTGAAGTAATACAATCTAAGGTTAGAAGAGAGAGAATGGGACATATTGAGCTTGCCACACCTGTTGCACATGTATGGTTTTTAAGAGGAGTCCCAAGCAGGATAGGGATGCTTCTTGATATGCCTATAAGGCAACTAGAAAAGGTCCTTTATTTTGAGGAATATATAGTTATAGATCCAGGAGATACATCTCTTAAGGAAAAGGATCTCCTTACAGATGAAGAGTATAAAAAGAAACTCGCTGAATTTGGCAATAGATTTAAAGCTGGAATGGGAGCTGAGGCTATTAGAGAGATATTGAGGAAAATAGATCTTAATGCATTATCTGCTGAGCTTAAAGAAAAGATACAGACAGCCTCTTCATTGATCGCGAAAAAAAGGCACACAAAGAGGCTTAGGATAGTTGAGGCATTTCTGAAATCAGGCAATAAGCCTGAATGGATGATACTTGATGTAATTCCAGTGATACCTCCTGATTTAAGACCCCTTGTTCATCTTGAGGGTGGAAGATTTGCCACGTCAGATCTTAATGACCTTTATAGAAGGGTAATAAATAGAAACAACAGACTCAAGAGGTTGATGGAACTTAAAGCCCCCAGTGTTATTATAAAAAATGAAAAGAGAATGCTGCAGGAGGCAGTGGATGCACTTTTTGGCAACAGTAAAAGGGTAAAGGTAATGAAGGCAGGAGGTGCTCGACCTTTAAAATCTTTGAGTGATATGATAAAGGGCAAACAGGGTCGTTTTAGACAGAATCTTCTTGGTAAGAGGGTTGACTACTCAGGACGTTCTGTTATCGTAGTTGGACCAGAGCTTGAGTTAAACCAATGTGGATTGCCCAAACTTATGGCTCTTGAGCTTTTTAAACCCTTTGTTTTTAATAAACTTGAGGAAAAAGGTTTTGCTACAACAATAAAACAGGCAAAAAAACTTGTTGAAAAGGAGAAACCAGAGGTTTGGGATGCCCTTGAAGAGGTAATTGAAGAACATCCTGTTCTGTTGAATCGTGCACCCACCCTTCACAGGCTTGGTATACAGGCATTTGATCCTGTGCTTGTGGAAGGTAAGGCAATAAGGCTTCATCCGCTTGTTTGTACAGCCTTCAATGCTGACTTTGATGGAGACCAGATGGCTGTCCATGTCCCCCTTTCTATAGAGGCTCAGATTGAGTCAAGGGTTCTTATGATGTCCGTGAATAATCTTCTTTCTCCTGCTAATGGAAAGCCTATTGTAGTTCCTACACAGGACATGGTTCTAGGAATTTATTATCTAACTAAACATAAAAAGGGTGCAAGTGGAGAAGGGAGTATATTTGCAGATAAGGACGATGTGAGGGCAGCATTTGATGCAGGTATTGTTGATGCTAAGGCAGGAATAAGGGTCAGGATTAACGGAAGCCTTATTGATACTACAGTAGGTAGGGTTATATTTAGCGAGATCCTTCCAAATGATATTCCCTTTGAAATGGTAAATAAGGAATTGAATAAGAAGGAGTTAAGTAAGCTTATAGAGTATATATATAGAAAGTCTGGTAAAAGGGAGACAGTTAAATTTTTAAATAAACTTGAGAAGCTTGGTTTTAAATATGCTACACAGTCGGGGATTTCTATTTGTATAGATGATATGCACGTGCCATCCCGAAAGGCAGAATTAATAAAGGAAGCAGAGAAAGAGGTTTTTGAGGTTCAGAGACAGTATGCAGATGGTCTTATAACACAGGGGGAAAGATATAATAAGGTAATCGATATATGGGCAAATGTAGCTGAAAAGATATCTGATGAAATGATGAAAGAACTTGGAGCTGAAGAAGGAAAGACCTTTACGGAGGAAGAACTTAAAGAAAAAAGGTCTTTTAATAGCATATTTATGATGGCAGATTCAGGCGCAAGGGGAAGCACTGCTCAGATAAGACAGCTTGCTGGAATGAGAGGTTTAATGGCTAAACCCTCTGGGGAGATTATAGAAACTCCTATTACAGCAAACTTCAGAGAAGGTCTTACACCAATGCAGTATTTTATTTCAACCCATGGTGCAAGAAAGGGTCTTGCGGACACTGCTTTAAAAACTGCTAATGCTGGCTATCTTACAAGAAGACTTGTCGATGTCGCTCAGGATGTAATATTAACAGAAAATGATTGCAAGACAAGGGATGGAATAGTTGTAACATCTCTTATTGAAGGTGGGGAAATAATACAGCCTCTTGAAGAGAGGATTTGGGGTAGATATCTTGCTGATCCTTTAAAAGACCCTGTTACAAATGAGGTCATTGCATCAAGAAATCAGCTTATTGATGATGAACTTGCAAAAAAGATCGTAGAAACAGGTATTGACAGAGTGAAGATAAGGTCTGTATTAACCTGTGAATCATTGGAGGGAGTCTGTGCAAAATGTTATGGATTGGATCTTGCAAGAGGGGAGCCGGTAGAAATAGGTGAGGCCATAGGAATCATCGCTGCACAATCTATTGGGGAACCAGGTACACAGCTTACAATGAGGACATTTCATATCGGAGGCGCTGCAACAAAGGTTATTGAACAGGCAACCCTTGAGGCAAAAAATTCAGGCTATATGAAATATATAGATGTTAATTCGGTTAAAAACAAAGAGGGAGTTTTTGTTGTTTTAAACAGAAATGCTATGATAGCTATTGTTGATAAATCAGGTAGGGAAAAGGAAAAGTATAACCTTGTTTATGGAGCAAGGATTTTAATTGAAGATAAACAAAGGGTAGAGGCAGGACAGAAGATAGTTGAATGGGATCCTTATTCAACACCAATCCTCACAGAGATTGGCGGGAAAGTGGCTTTTGGAGATATTATTGAGGGTGTAACATTTAAAGAAGAGGTAGATGAAACCACAGGACTTGCCCATAAGGTTATAATTGATTATCCTGCTAACATGAGACCAAGGATTTCAATAAAAGATGAGTATGGTAGGACTGCAAAGATCCCTGGAACAAATAACCTCGCTAGATATTTGCTACCTGCTGGCGCCCATTTGGTCATAGACAAAGGCGATACTGTAATGCCTGGAGATATACTTGCAAAGATACCGAGGGAAACCACAAAAACTAAGGATATAACAGGTGGTCTTCCAAGGGTCGCAGAGTTATTTGAGGCAAGAAAACCAAAGGAACAGGCTATTGTTACAGAAATTGATGGCATTGTGGAGTTTAGAGGAGCTCATAAGGGAATGAGAGTGGTAGTTGTAAAGAGTGGAGATGATTTCAGGGAATATCTTATTCCAAAAGGCAAACATGTAACAGTTAGAGAGAATGATTGGGTAAAGGCAGGTGAGCCATTAATGGATGGAGCTGTAAATCCACAAAGCATCCTTGATATACTCGGACCAAAAGAGTTGCAGAGATATTTAGTAGATGAGGTCCAGAAGGTTTACAGGCTTCAGGGAGTCTCTATTAATGATAAACACATTGAAGTTATAGTAAGGCAGATGATGAGAAAGATCCGAATTGAGGACCCAGGAGATACTTCATTTCTCATCGGAGATGAGGTTGACAAAGTTACCTTTATGAAAGAGAATGATGCAGTAAAAATGAAAGGCGGAAAGCCTGCTCAAGGAAGGCCTTTACTACTTGGAATAACAAAGGCATCTCTTGCCACAGAAAGTTGGGTCTCAGCAGCATCTTTTCAGGAAACGACAAGGGTGCTTACAGAGGCAGCTTTAAATGGAGATATAGATGAACTTAAAGGGTTAAAAGAAAATGTAATTATGGGGCGAATAATACCTGCAGGTTCAGGAATGTCAGTATACAGAGAGACTTTTATTAAAGGTGATTTTTATTCAATCCAAAGTGATGAGACTGCAGAGGGAAGTCAAAACTAATAAAGATTAACCAAATTGGGCAGGACAGCTTAAAATGCCCCTGCCCATCTGTTTGACCCTAATCGTAATCAGGTTTAGGCAATGTTTCTTTACAGATTATGGGTTTGATTGTATAAATTTTTAAATAGATTGTTCAATGATATAATTTATTTTTATTATTCTTCTTGTTAATATTAGATATCATGCCTACCCTGCCACGATTTATTTCAGATGTAATGCTTGGGAGCCTTTCAAAATGGCTTAGGATATTGGGTTTTGATGTTATCTATTTCCATTATATTAATGATAACGAGCTTATAAAAATATCCAAACAGCAAGAAAGAATAGTCCTTACAAGGGATGTTCTATTGGCGCAGAACAAAAAGGTCAGCAGATGCATACATATAAGCTCTGACAAGACATTTGATCAGGTTAAAGAGGTTATTTCTAAATTAAAGGATATGGGTTATGATGTGGTTAATAAAGAGCCACGTTGTGCTGTATGTAATGGCGAGATAGAAAAAGTCGAAAAGAAATCCATTACTAATGAAGTTCCAGAACATGTTTTTTTGAGATTTCAGAATTTTTTCAGATGTAGGGATTGCGGTAGGGTATACTGGGAAGGAACCCATAAAAGAACGATAGATAAAATAAAAGAATACCTATTGAGCTTCTAAATTATTTTGAGAAGTAATTGATCCTAAACCTTAATCAAGCAAAGCAGGCATGGCATCAATGCCGTTAGAAAGTGTTTGTTTAAATGCAAACCAGGAATTATAAATATATTATTAAGGTACTATCATTGGTGATAATAGAAACAAGATAATGTTATTTCAAGTGCTGAGTCTAAAGTATTTTTAGCCACACCTGCTTTAATTATGTAAATACTTCCTTACTGATTATGATTATTTAACAAATTAGGTAGATATTTATTATTAAAATAATTATTATAGTGCTATTATCATGAGAAGAAAAAGAAATATATCTGATCTTGTGATCGAGGTTATAGAACATTTTAAAGGTCTTTTACTAGCTGGTATTGTTATTATTGGCATACTTGGTGTAATCGTTGGTTATAGATATTATCGTTATACACAGGATGAACCACAGTTTTGTGCATCATGCCATCTTATGAAGGAGGCATTTACAGAATGGCAGAAGAGCAAACATAGAGATATTGTTTGTCAGAAATGTCATCAATTAACCATGTTAGAAAAAAATCAACTCCTTACTGCATATGTTTTGAAGGGTCATAAAACTTTTTCTCAAACCCATGGAAGAGAAAAACCATGGAAGGCTTGCAGAAAATGTCATATTGAAGATGTATCTCAGGGTTCCATAACATTTAAAAAATCTTATGGACATGCATTGCATGTATTTATGCAGGGTATAGAATGTAAAATATGCCATAAAGGAACAGTTCATGATTTCCATCCCCATAATGAGGCATGCCAGAATTGCCATAAAGATAAAGGTGTGCATGGTATAGGGATGGAGGCATTCTCATGCCTTAAATGCCATTCATTCTCTGAAAAGGCTCCAACTATGGTACCAAAAGACAGATGTATTAAATGCCATTTAAATATTCCACAAAAAGGGCCTATGTCTAATCTACTTTGCCATCAGTGTCATAAACCACATCAACTAATTAGACCTGATTCTTCTCTATGCATTAAAGAGTGTCATAAAAATGAGATACAGGTAGGACAGCATAATTTACATATTAAAAAAGGTCTTGATTGCTTGTACTGTCATAAGCCGCACACATGGGTTGTTGGAAAGGAATTAGCAAAGAAAATCTGCATTAGGTGCCATCCTTATAAAGACCCTCTATCATTTATATACTAATAGAAATAAAACATTTCTACATTTTAATTGCATTTTAGTTTAATCTTCATCTATTTTTTTGCATATTTGCAAAAGGGTAGATATTTTTTTGCAGAATTGCAAAGGCCCAAT
>CAZIMB010000042.1:0-13785 GCA_964540275.1 uncultured Nitrospirota bacterium
TTATTGATGAAATAAAGGTTTTTCATCACATCTACTTAGCTTATGTTACGATTATGGCTGACAGCTTGAATCAACCCCTGTTTATAAAGTATTATCAATAAAATCATAAATTTTAATGGAGATTTAATGTCAGAGAAAGTTAGGGTAAGATTTGCACCAAGTCCTACAGGACATCTACATATAGGTGGTGCGAGAACAGCCTTGTTTAATTGGCTTTTTGCAAGGCATTATAATGGATCATTTATACTCAGGATAGAGGATACAGACAGAAGCCGTTCTACAGAGGAATACATTGAAGCCATAATTGATGGCATGAAATGGCTTAATCTTGATTGGGATGAAGGACCATATCGTCAAACAGAGAGATTTGATATATATAGGGAGTATGCAGAACGTCTGCTAAAAGAGGACAAGGCATATTATTGTTATTGCACCCCTCAGGAGCTTGAACAAAGAAGGCAAGAGGCCTTAGCAAAGGGTATGCCCCCTAAGTATGATGGAAGATGCAGGAATCTACCAAAATCTTTATCAAATACCCCTGCCGCAATAAGATTTAAGATGCCTCAGGAGGGATATACTGTAGTTAATGATCTAATAAAAGGTGTTGTAGAATTTGAAAATAATCAATTAGAAGACCTTATTATAATGCGTTCAGACTCAACACCAACCTATAATTTTGTAGTAGTTGTTGATGATATAGATATGAGAATAACCCATATAATAAGGGGTGATGACCATCTTAATAATACCCCAAAACAGATCCATATATATAAGGCCTTTGGCTGGCAGCCTCCTCTATTTGGCCATCTTCCGATGATATTAGGGGCTGACAGGACGAGATTAAGCAAGAGACATGGCGCAACCTCTGTATTGGCCTATAGAGAAATGGGCTATCATCCAGAGGCACTTGTAAATTATCTCGTAAGACTTGGCTGGTCATATGGCGATCAGGAGATATTTTCAAGGGAGGAGTTAATCAGGTACTTTTCCCTTGATAACATTGGAAAGTCCCCAGCTATATTTAATCCCGAAAAACTTCTCTGGCTTAATAGTCAATATATTATGAAGGAAGATCTAAAAAAACTCTCTGAGATGGTAATACCCTTTTTAGAAAAGGAAGGTATTATAACCAAAGGGCAGATGCCTGATATAGAATGGCTTTCAAAGGCAGTAAATTCACTTAAAGAGAGGGTAAAAACCCTTGTAGAACTTGCTCATTCATTGAAATATTATATCCTTGAGTATGTGGATATAGATCCTAAGGCAAAGGAAAAGTTCCTAAAGCCAGAGAATATAAAATATCTTTCGGAATTATGTGAGATTTTATCAGGGGTCTCAGATTTTAGATCATCCGAGTTAGAAAGGGTCTTTCACTCATTTGCTGAAAGGCATGGAATAAAACTTGGCACAATTGCCCAGCCCATGAGGGTTGCAATTACAGGAGGCACTGCAAGCCCAGGTCTTTTTGAGGTCCTTGAGATAGTGGGAAAAGAGAGGGTAATCAAAAGGCTTTCTAGGGCTATAGAGGCCCATAAATAGCATTTATTTAATTAATTTTCCCTTCTGTATCTTTGCCCATTCATCCTTTAGGGTAACTATTCTATTAAAGACAAGCCTTTCAGGGGTCGAATCTTTACTGTCCACGCAGAAATATCCGAGCCTTTCAAACTGGTATCTCTCCCCTGGTCTTGCATTTCTCAATGAGGGTTCAAGAAGACATGATTTTAAAACTATAAGAGAATCGGGATTTATATAATTGGTGAAATCTTCGCCCTCTTCAACATCATCAGGATCCTCTTTTGTAAATAAATAATCATAGAGTCTTACTTCTGCCTCTATTGCATGGGATGCCGAGACCCAATGGAGTGTTGACTTCACCTTTCGTCCATCAGGTGCATTGCCACCCCTTGTAGCTGGGTCATAGGTGCAGTGGAGTTCTATTATCTCTCCCTTTTCATTTTTGATAACATCCTCACATTTTATGAAGTATGCATATCTAAGCCTTACCTCCCTTCCAGGTGCAAGGCGATAAAACTCCTTTGGAGGAAATTCCATAAAGTCATCTTCTTCAATATAAATAATTTTTGAGAATGGAATCTTTCTTGTACCAGCATCAGGGTCTTCAGGATTATTTATTGCCTCTAAATATTCCTCCTTATCATCAGGATAATTTGTGATTACGACCTTTAGGGGCCTAAGCACTGCCATCACCCTATTTACAGTCTTGTTAAGATAACTTCTAACACAATACTCTAATAATTTAATGTCAACAATGCTCTCCTTTTTACCAACCCCTATCCTCTCACAAAAATCCCTTATTGCCTCTGGAGGATAACCACGCCTCCGCATGCCAGCAAGGGTAGGCATACGAGGATCATCCCATCCATTAACAAAACCCTCATTTACGAGCCTGAGGAGTTTTCTCTTGCTTAAAACAGTATAACTCAGATTAAGTCGCGCAAACTCTATCTGTCTTGGATGGTGTATTCCCAACTGATCAATAAACCAATCATACAATGGCCTATGATCCTCGTATTCCATTGTACATATGGAGTGGGTTACACCCTCTATGGAGTCGCATTGTCCATGAGCCCAATCATACATAGGATAAATACACCATTTATTGCCTGTGCGATGATGATACTCGTGTTTTATGCGGTACATAACAGGATCTCTCAGATTAATATTTCCTGATGCCATATCAATCTTTGCCCGCAGGGTTTTTGCACCATCTGGAAAATCACCATTTTTCATCCTTTCAAAAAGGTCAAGATTCTCTTCTATTGAACGATTCCGATAGGGGCTTTCCTTACCAGGTTCTGTAAGGGTTCCTCTATATTCCCTAATTTCATCCTGACTTAAATCACAGACATATGCCTTGCCCATTTTTATTAACTGGACTGCCCATTCATAGAGTTTATCAAAATAGTCTGAGGCAAAATATAACCTATCACCCCAATCAAAACCCAACCACCGAACATCCTCTATTATAGAATCAACATACTCCTGTTCTTCCTTGCTTGGATTGGTGTCATCAAATCTGAGGTTACAATGTCCTTGAAATTCAGAGGCTAGTCCAAAATTAAGACATATAGACTTTGCATGTCCAATATGAAGATATCCATTAGGTTCTGGTGGAAATCTTGTGATGACCTTTCCACTATATCTACCTTCAGCTATATCTTGCTTAATAATATCACGGATAAAATTTGGGGTCTTTATTTCCATTTCCATATACGAAAATTCTTTTGAAATAATAATATTTTAGCATATAATAATAACTGAAAGTTTTAATTCATACAAATAGGCAAAATACCTTTAACTTTGTCATAAAGATATATTATATATGGAGGCATTATGGGAGGAAACAAAGGGCAGGGCATTCAGGACATTTTTTTAAACCAACTGAGAAGGGAGAAGATCCCAGTAGTTGTTTATCTAACCAATGGTGTAAGATTAAAGGGAATCATTAAGGGTTTTGATAACTTTATTATAGTGCTTAAAGAGACTAACGAACAGCTTATTTATAAACATGCTATCTCCACAATTCTTCCTGAGAAGCCAATAGATCTTAAAATAGAAATAGAAGAATGAATTATAATTGCAAAAATATGGGAGGTAAGTTTTTATGTTAAAGACTATGAGGAAACACGCAAGGTATTTCTACTTCTTATTCTTCTTGGTTATCTTAACATTTATATTCTGGGGGGTTGGTACGGTTGATAAACCTACAGATGTTATGGTTGCAGAGGTGGACAAAGAAAAGATAAGCGTAGAGGAATACTGGAGGGCCTATGAAAGGGTTAGGAATGCATATAGGGATCAATACAAAGAACAATTCAATGAAGAGATGGAAAAAGAACTGAACCTAAAGGAAAAGGTCCTCAATACACTTTTAGAAGAGAAGGTTCTTCTTGTATCAGCTAAGGAAATGGGCATTAATGTTAGTGATAAAGAACTTCAAGAGGCAATTATGAATGATCCAAATTTTATGCGGGACGGTGTCTTCAGAAGGGATATATATTTTAGAACCCTTGAGCTTAATAGATTGACTCCCGAGGCTTATGAAAACTCCTTAAGACAACAACTTACCATCCTAAAGATGAGAAGGCTTATAGGTTCTGTAGTAGATATAGAGGCTATTGATTTAAAAAATATCGGTGTTGATGATAAGGCAATAGCTGATATTAAAAGGGCACTTTTATCTTTACAGCAGGATATAGTTTTAAAATCCTATGTGGAAGGCATAAAGCCTAAAATGAAGATCAAGACTAATATAGAACTCATATCATAATAACAGATAAAGGGAGCTATTTTGATTGAGATAATAAGACAGTTTCGTTGGCAGGACCTAATAGATATAATCCTTGTCTCTATAATATTTTACCGCATACTCCTGCTAATTAAAGGTACAAGAGCTGCCCATATGATAATCGGATTGGGCCTTTTATTAATTGTATCTTTTTTATCTAAATATATGCACCTTTACACCTTGGATTGGCTTATACAGAGCTTCTGGTCCCAATTAGTCATTGTGCTGATTATTCTTTTTCAACCTGAAATAAGAAAGGCCCTTGCAAAGATGGGAGAGTCATCTTTTTTTCATGGGATTACACCTGCAGAGGAGATGAAGTCTCTTGATGAAATAGTTAAGGCAACTATTGCCCTCGCTAATAGAAAAATAGGGGCATTAATTGTTTTAGAAAGAGAGGTAAGCTTAAAGGAATACGTTGAGATAGGCACACCACTTGATGCTAAGGTATCAAAGGAATTGCTTCTCAGCATCTTTCATCCCACATCACCAATACATGATGGAGCTGTCATTATAAGCAACAATAGGATAGTTGCGGCAGGCTGTTTTCTGCCTATAACCTTAGGGGCTAATGTGAGCAAGACCCTCGGTACCCGTCATAGGGCAGCAATAGGCATAACAGAAGAGACAGATGCTGTTGCAATTGTGGTCTCTGAAGAGACAGGATTTATCTCTACTGTAATAAAAGGCAAACTGAAGAGTCCTATTGATATAGGTTCCTTAAGGGATATGCTCACATCTATATTTGCTGAATCACCAAGGTATAAAAAAGGTCAGAAACATTCTAATAAACAGGGACAAAATGAATAAAAAGATATTCCATAATCTCCCTTTGAAGTTTTTTTCTTTAGCTATTTCTATTTTTTTATGGGTCTTTATTACATATAGAGGCCAGGTAGAAATGGTTATAGATATACCCTTGGAATTTAAAAATATTCCATCTGGAATGGAGCTTTTAAGGCAAAATATTAAAACTGTTAGCATAAATGTGAGGGGCCATGAGAGAACCTTGAAGGGACTCAGACCATCTGATATAAGGGTCCTAATAGACCTTTCAAAGGGGAAAAAGGGCGAGTCCCTTTATTATATTGATAAGGATAATGTTCTAACGCAGGCACCTATTCAGATTTTAAGGATAGAGCCAACAGGTGTAAGGATTACACTTGATGAGACCATCTCAAAGACAGTTCCTATTAAGGCAAATATTTCAGGTTCACCAGCTCGTGGCTATGAAATAAAATCAATAGAAGTGGATCCCCCATCTATTGAAATAGAAGGGGCAAGGAGTGAGGTCTTAGGCATTTTAATGCTCAAGACCGATCCTATAAATATAACCGGCATAGATTCTGATTTTAAGGATAAGATAGGGGTTCATACAGGCGGTAAAAATATCAGGGTAAAAACACCTGAAGTAATCGTAAAGATAAATATTGTGAGGACAAAAAAATGAGGCTTTTTGGCACAGATGGTATAAGGGGTAAGGTTAATACCCCACCTATGAAACCAGAGAATGTTTTAAGGATTGGAATGGCTATTGGATCAGTTTTGATAAATAATCATGGAAGGCGCATGGTGCTGATAGGCAAGGATACTCGGCTTTCAGGCTATATGATTGAGAGTGCCCTCACATCAGGCCTATGCTCAATGGGCATGAATGTAACACTCGTTGGACCAATTCCTACCCCTGGTGTTGCCTATTTGACAAGGGCATTAAGATTAGATGCTGGTGTCGTTATATCAGCATCCCATAATCCCTTTGAGGACAATGGCATAAAGATATTCTCATCCGATGGATATAAGCTATCCGATGAATTAGAGAGGGAGATTGAAAGGCTCGTATCAGATAAGAAATTTCCAAGTCAGATGCCATCAGGTGAAAAGATCGGAAGGGCCTTTAGGCTTGAGGATGCCACTGGAAGATACATAGAATATATCAAATCAACCATACCGAGGGGTGTAGATCTGGAGGGTATGAAGATTGTTGTTGATTCAGCTAACGGTGCTGCCTATAAGGTTACCCCAATATTATTGAGGGAACTCGGTGCTGAGGTGATATCAATAAATGATAAACCCAATGGCATTAATATAAACGATAATTGTGGCTCTTTATATCTCGATTCCCTCTGTAAGGCTGTAAAGGAGTATGGTGCCTATGTAGGGATTGCCCATGATGGTGATGCAGACAGGACATTGCTTGTAGATGAAAGGGGCAACATTGTGGATGGTGACCACATACTTGGTATCTGTGCAACAGAACTCAAAAGCGAAGGCAGGCTTAATAATAATACAGTTGTTGCAACTGTTATGAGTAATCTTGGATTGGAGAAATATTTGGAGCGTAAGGGAATAAAGCTTTTAAGGACAAAGGTTGGAGACAGGTATGTTGTTGAGGAGATCAGAAGGGGTAGCTATAGCCTTGGAGGAGAACAATCGGGCCATATAATCTTTTTTGATTTTAGTACAACAGGAGATGGACCTATTACAGCCCTTCAGGTCCTATATCTGATGAAGAAAAAGCAGATGAGTTTATCTGAAATGATTTCTGAGATAGAGTTATATCCACAGATCCTCTTAAATATCCCTGTAAACCCATCCTTGAAATCAAGTAATATTAATATTCCTGAAATAAAAGAAAAAATTGACCAATCAATTAAAATGCTTGGGGACAGGGGCAGGATACTTGTCAGACCATCGGGAACGGAAAATAAAATTAGAGTAATGGTTGAGGCCAGAGATGCTGATGAGGCAAGGGAAGTGGCAGAGGATATAGCAGATATAATAAAGAAAAAATTTGGTATTAATAGCTTATAGTTTCCCTTTTCTATGAGCTATTATGTCGCTTTCATATATGGAGTTACCGCATTTTACCTATATAAATTCCTTCCTATTTCCACAATCATAATAACCTTAATACTATTAGCAATATTTTCAAAAAATAAAATCCTCCGTGCCCTTGTCATTGGGATCATTGTCCTTTCTGGTTTCTTTTATTCATATATCAGATATACACCCCAAACCCCTCTTGAAGAAATATCAGATAGGATAGTTTTTATTAAAGGATCTCCTATCTCTGATATTGTACCCCTTGACGGAAAAGGTAGATATTCGCAGGTCCTAAAAATAAAGGAGGCCTTTTATGATGATTACACACCACTGGGCATAAAAGAGATTAGTCTTGTAAGCGAGGATCTCCTTTATACAGATAAATTGTATTTTATAAAGGTCCGTACCTATCCCTACTACATGAACCCTGGAGGCTTTAAGGCCATGCCATCAGGATATGCATTAGAGATAAAAGAGATGGGAGAGGCAGATTTTTCATCCTTTCAACAGATACGGCAAAAGGCAAGGTCAAGGCTTAATAATTACATAAGAAATAACCTCTCAGGGGAATCGGCACCTTTTATTATGTCAATAGTGACAGGTGAAAGGCGATTGCTGACAAAGGATATTAGAGATGCCTTTAATGCAACAGGTCTTGCCCATATACTTAGCATATCAGGAACCCATTTCGGTCTTCTATTTATAATCCTATTTAGCCTATTCAGGTTTATTATTAAAAGACTTCCATACCATATCCTCTCCCATTTGACCCTATATCTTACCCCTTCACAGATTGCTGCCATAATAAGCATACCCTTTATGATAGGTTACCTTGCCTTATCAGCCATGAGTGTGCCCTCTATAAGGGCCTTTATCATGATAAGCCTTTTTTTAATCGGGCTTTTAATAGGCAGAAAGGGATTTTGGCTCAATTCCCTTTTATTTGCTGCCTTTTTAATTGTTCTGATTCATCCAGAGGCTATTTTAGACCTTTCCTTTCAGCTTTCATTTATGGCTGTCCTATGTATAGGTATAGTTGCAGGACATAGGCTAAATCAAAAGGGGCCTGATAACTATATTAAAAGATACATCCTATCTCCTGCCTTAATCTCCCTTTCAGCCATTATTGGCACTGCTCCCTTAGTGGCTTATTATTTCCATTACTTCTCAATTGTATCCCTTTTTACTAATATTATAATCACACCCTTTGTAGGATTTATTATCCTGCCATTAGCACTCATTTCCTCTCTTGTTTATCTATTTTCAGAGACATTCCCCTTTTATTTCTTGATAGACAAGCTATCACTCTTCTTGATAAGGATATTAAAGTATATAGCAGGATGGGAATATTCCTCTGTTAACATCCCAGCCTTTCCCCCTTTTTTATTAATACTATTTACAATCGGAACATTGATCTTTATTTTTTCAATTGCAACAAGGGAGCAATCAAAAAATAAGGGGTCCTTTATTGCTAATTACCCCTTTGCCCTATTTGTTGTCATGTCCATCATGCCATTTGTCATATATGCAGGGACAAGAATCTTTGAATACAAAGGATTAAGCGTGACCTTCCTTGATGTTGGTCAGGGAGACTCTTCTGTGGTTGAATTGCCTGACAAAAGGACCTTGGTAATAGATACAGGGAAAAATGGATTTCAGACAGCAAGTTTTTTACGATACAAAGGCATAAAAAAAATTGATGCCCTTGTCTTATCCCATGCATCATCTGACCATGCCAATGGCTTAAGGTATCTTATAGAAAATTTTAAGATATCAGAGATCTGGGATAATGGCAGAATAATCTATCCAGAAGACCTAATAGGCAGCATTAGAATTAGAGGTCTAAAAAGGGGGGACATGATTGAAGGAAGGGGATATAAAATCTTAGTCCTTCATCCCTATGATGGTTTTTATACATCTAATCCTAAAGAGAGTGCGGAAAATAATGATTCCCTTGTAATAAAGATAAATGGTAGGGAAAGGGGATTCCTTTTTACAGGTGATATTGAACATGAGGCAACAGAGGATATATCAAATATTGGGGTTTATATAAAAAGCCATGTAATAAAGGTTCCCCATCATGGTAGCCGGACATCATCTAATGAGCTATTCTATGCTAATGTATCTCCAGAAATTGCTGTGATAAGCGTTGGAAGAAATAATAGATATGGCCATCCCCATAAAGAGACCATTGATATACTTAACAATATAAGGATATTTAGAACGGACAGGGATGGCGCTATAAAAATCAAGGAATTAGATAACAGCAAGCTTTTGATCAGGACATTCAGGGATTTTAAATTCTCAGAGGTAAAAACCCTTTCTGATGAAATTAGGAATATTGAAAGGCTATTTATGGTATGGTGAAATAAATTAATCCTGATTATCTCCAGAGTCTATTCTGTTTATGTTGATTTGATATCCCCTTATAGGGATTGATAGCCAAATCCCTTTGGATGAACTCACCGCATTCACAATCCCATCCATCCCCTTTGAGATCTTCCCTTAAAAGTATATTCCCGCATATAGGACAGAGATATTCCTTATCCCCTTCTAAATCAAATATAGAATACTCACTCATGTAAATATTTTACCTTATAAATTTTTGCACTTGCAAAACAATTTTAACCTATCCAATGCCTCTTTTATCTCTTTAGGCACCAAGTCTCAGATTTTTAGCTTTACTTTTCATATTATTTTTATCTAAATTAAAATGATTACCTTTTAAGGAATTTATGAGTGATTGATTTACACACCCATAGTATTTTTAGTGATGGCGAACTTATCCCTGTAGAGCTTGTTAGGAGGGCTATTGCAAAGGGATATGAAGGTATTGCCATCACTGATCACATGGATCATTCTAATATAGACCTTATTATACCAAGGATAGTCAAGGCTGTAGATAAAATAAGGGATTATATGCCTATAGAGATTATACCAGGCGCTGAAATTACCCATGTCCCTCCTCCTCTTATCCCAGATCTTGTAAAAGAGGCCAGAAAATTAGGGGCAAGGATTGTTGTTGTTCATGGGGAGAGTATTGTTGAACCTGTTGCAGAAGGGACAAATAGGGCTGCTATTGAGGCAGGGGTTGATATATTAGCCCATCCCGGACTTATTAAACATGAAGACCTTTTATTTGCAAAAGAAAAGGGAATAACCCTTGAGATAACAGCCAGGAAAGGTCACAGCCTCTCTAATGGATATGTAGCAAAATGGGCATTAGATATGGATATCCCTCTTACAATAAATACAGATGCCCATTCCCCATCAGACCTTATAACAAAGGATTTTGCAAGGCTCATACTTCTGTCCGCTGGCATTGAAGAAGCTAAAGTTGATAATGTATTTAAAAACTCAAGAAGACTTGTAGAAAGAGCTGTCAGGAGGTAATGGATGCCAAGGCCTATTAAGAAAAGGTTAGAGAAAAAAGGACAAGAAAAAGGGGATATAAGAGAGACTGTTGAGGATATAAAAGAGGTCTTAAGAAAGAGACAAAGAAATCTTATTTATCTCTTCTCAGCCTCAATTGTTATAGTTATCTTAATAATTGGCTTTGTGGTATATAGTAAAACAACTGCCTCAAAGGCATCTGAGTTAGAATTTGAGGGATATAAACTTTATTATGGTGATAATCTTATAATTCCCCTTTCAAATGAGGAAAGATATAGAAAGGCCCTTGATATGTTTAGTAAGGCCTATAAAACCCGAAAAAGGCCCTATCCCCTTCTTTATATGGCTAATTGCCATTATGAACTCGGCAATTATGATGATGCTATAAAATTATTGAGTGATCTAAACAATCAATTCTCAGACCCAAATATCATCTCCCTTTCTTATTACAAGATGGCAATGGCATATATGAAAAAGGGGGATATGGAAAAGGCCCTTGAGGCCCTTAAAAATATTTATACAATAAAGGGCTCTACCCTTAATGACATTGCATTATTTGAAAGTGGTAGGATCCTTGAAAAGATGGATAAAAAGCAGGAGGCTAAGGAAAGATTCAAGGAATTGGTAGATAGATTTCCTAAATCACAACTTCTTGATGAGGCTAAAAAGAGACTAGAAGTAAAATAGTTTAAGCCCTTTTTGACCTTTTATTTGTTGTAGCTGATTTTTTCTTCCCACCCTTTTTATAAGAAACCTTTGCTATCCTCTTATCATCCCTGTCAGGGATGTATTTATCCCTTGGTGGTATCCTGATCAATGTGCCTGCCTTTAGTTGCTCCACTCCACTAAAAGAATTAAGGGCTATAATAACACTTACAGGGAATCCTGTTTTTTTGGAAATCTTTTTTAATGTATCACCCTTTTTGACCTTATATGTGTCAAAACTAAACCATTTATTTTTAGGAACATTCTTTAGATTTTCAAAAAATCTCTCCTTTGTGCCCTTTGGTATTCTTAACTTATAGTAGGGAATACCTGGAGGCGTGCTCCACCTCCTTAATTCTGGATTTAATTCCCTGATAACAGATACAGTAGTCTCAGCACACCTTGCAACTAAATCAATGTCCATTGGTGAATATATAATGACCTCGTCGTATTCAAATGGTTCATGATAAACCAAGTCATAAAAACCATACTCTTCAGGATTCTGGATAATCTTTGTGGCAGCTATATATCTTGGGACATAATCCCTTGTTTCTTGGGGAATATGTTTTTTCTCCATAAGAGCCCAGTAATCATTCTCTCCACTTCTTTTTAGGGATCTTAAAATCCTTCCTTCTCCAGCATTATAGGCAGCCAGAGAGAGATTCCATGACCCAAACATTCTGTATAAATCCTTCAAATAGCTGGCAGCTGCCTGTGTAGATTTTACAGGGTCCTTCCTTTCATCCCTCCACCAATCTATTATCAATCCATATCTCTTAGCAGTATCTGATATAAATTGCCATGGACCAACAGCCTTTGCAGGTGAATAGGCATGGGGATTAAAACCACTCTCCACAATCGGTAAAAAGACAAGCTCCTCTGGAAGACCTCTTTCCTTGAGTATATTTCGCATTATGTCAATATACCTGCCAGACCTCTCTATCCATATCTTAAATGTGTTTTTTAACCTATTAGTATATAGGAGCAAGTTCCTTTCTACTGCCTTTAAGGCTGTCTCATTATCCTTATAATGGGGCTCAATAGCAGAATTGGTATCAATTATCTGTGAGTTTATTCCCTGTTTTTCAGTATAATAGGTCTTGTATTCATCAATATGATTCAGGTTTTCCCTTAAAGGTTCCAGGAATAAATTGGTAGACCTATTTCCCTGGGTCAACTCTTCGCTATTGGGAGTAGAGTAACCTGGATTTAAATTCTTAATTTCTAAATCTGGTGTAGCCTGCGCCTGTCTGTCCTTGACGGTATCTGCAAAAACCGTTGGCAGATGTAAAAAAGAGATAATTAAAAATAAAAGTATCCTATAAGTGGCTCTTCTATGCATGCAGTATATTAGTAACCTATATGGAAAAAAAAGTCAAGCCTAAATCAGGAGGGGCCTCTTAGAAATTTTAAAAAATTAAAGGGCAGACATAGTTTAGGGGACCTATTATTTTAGATTAACACTCCTATGATATAATGTTTTATGGTGACGATAGAGAACATCTTAAGCATTCAAGACCCTGTTAAGAAAAGGGCTTATTTTATCTCCCTCATATCTTCAGAGATAAAAAAATTGGGTGGCAATCCACCTATAGTAGTTGGTGATGAAGCATTAGAGATATATACCCAAGGCTCTCACACAACTGGTGATATTGATATAAAGGCCCCTAAGGAGCTTATCAGCAGGGTACTTCAAAATTTTAATTTCAAAAATGTTGGCAGACTCTGGATAAACGAAGAGTTAGACATTTATATTGATTGGCTCGGAGACTCATTAGATGAGGGTAAAGAGGCTGAAGACAGGTTAGTAGAGATAGAGTTATCTGAGGGGCTTACCTTGAGAGTTATCTCAATTGAGGATTTAATAATTGATAGACTTAATGCATATAAATGTTGGTCCGATCAAGACAGCAGAATGTGGGCCGAGATTTTACTTGAGATTGCAGATTCAATAGACCATTCCTTAGATTGGGAGTATTTAAAAAAACGTAGCACAGAAGAAAACCTTGAAGAGATTTTTGAGGGGTTGAAAAGAAGGTATGACCAGAAGGGATAAGGTTTTAAGATATGATGAACTCAAAGATGCTGCTATCAATATAAGACAAAGGCTGATCAAAGAGGGTCTCATTAAGGCAGGCGATAAAATAAGGAAGAAACCGAGGGATTTAGAAAAGAAAAAACTCCTCTTTGTAAGAGCAAAGGAAAGGCTGAGAAGATATCCACCTCACTATAATGAGAAGGGGTTTTTAGTATTACCCTACTTTAGAGATCAGAATTGACAGGAAATACCTTATTATGATAACTTTAAAGGACCTTAAAGCAGTCTCTTTATCTAATGCATCTTAAATATATTGCGGGTGTAGCTCAGCTGGTAGAGCACAACCTTGCCAAGGTTGGGGTCGCGGGTTCGAATCCCGTCGCCCGCTCCATAAAAACAGTTATCAGTGAGTTGACAGCAAAGGAATCAAAATTATTAGCTGACGACTATTCACTGAACACTGCCGCTAATGGCGGCGTACCCAAGTGGCTAAGGGAGAGGTCTGCAAAACCTC
>CAZIMB010000043.1:0-13715 GCA_964540275.1 uncultured Nitrospirota bacterium
CACTAATTTTTTTCAATAATATACACATCAAATTTCGTGATAATGCATTAGATTTAATTAAAGCAGGTGTTTTTATGACCACCCTTTTATACAAAATATCACTTAACATCTCTTTTCCAAAAAGAAAGTGCACCTAATTAAAGTGTGATAGAGGGGTTATTTTACCCTTAGATAACTCACCTTTTTCCCTTTCTATCACAAAGGCTTTGATACATGCCTGTCTTGTTTGATTGCAGATTATGGTCAAGCTTGAAGGTCAATACCCCTACCCTGTATATTAAATATATGAAGTTATCAAAATCCAAACAACAAGGTCCTTACACCATCTTCTTATTTTCCATTTTATTAATTCTTATTGCATTAATCCTTTTAACATTTATGAGAAACATTGTGTGGACAGATGACCTTTCTCTGTGGGAAGATACAGCAAAAAAAAGTCCTAATAAATCAAGGGTATTTAACAATCTGGGTTATTGGGGTTATTATAAAACCAACAAAACAGACAAGGCATATGAGGCTTATATAAGGGCTATTAGACTTAATCCCAAAAATGCAAATGCCTATAATAATTTGGGAATGATATATACTGATAAGGGATTAATTGATGAGGCTATTGAATATTATAAAGTTGCTGTTCAGTTAAACCCCCGTCTTCGATTTGCCCTCTATAACCTTGGGTTATCCTATGAGACTAAAGGAATAGATTATAAGGCAATTGAATATTATAAGAATTTTATTGACCTTGACCCAGAATCCTCCGTAGGACATCTAAGACTGGGAATTATGTATCTTAAGGTAGGAAATATAGAAAAGGCATACAACGAATTCTCAACTGTCCTTAATATAGATCCAAATGATTTTGAGGCAAAAAGGTTTATTCATTACATATCGCGCATTAATGCAAGAAAGAATAATATAAAATGACAACAACAGAAAAGGGCCTTTCTTCAATAATATTACTCATTATTGTTATTGTTTTCATATTTATTACTTACAATAGAAATACAATATGGCATGATGGATTAAATCTATGGTTAGATACCATATCTAAAAGTCCTAATAAAGGAAGGGTACATAATAATCTCGGTGCCGTATATGGCAAGATGGGATTCATAGATGATGCATTAAGACACTATATTAAGGCAATTGAATTAGAACCAGGACTGTATAGGACATTAAACAATATTGCTATCATTTATAAGGATAAAGGGCTTTTTGAGGATGCTATAAAATACTGGCATCTTGCATTAGAGGCAAATAAAGATTTCACCGATGCTTATAATAACCTCGGTGCTATTTATCTTGAAAAAGGGCAATATGCAAAGGCGATAGAATACCTACAGTCTGCAATAAAAACTAATCCAAATTATCCTGACACTTACTATAATCTTGGCATTTTATATGAAAAATTAGACTTACAAGATGAGGCAATAAAGAATTATAAAATTGCTATAAAACTAAAGCATGACTTTGCGTTTGCATATAATAATTTAAGTGCTATTTATGAGGCACAGGGAAATATTGAAGATGCCCTTTTAGCAATTCAAAAGGCTTATATGTATGACAAGGAAAACGAAATCATCTTAAATAACTTTAAAAGATTGCATGCAAAAAATAAATGAAAAAGGAAAATTTAATCTATATATTTATATTAAAATATTTGTTATTCCTTATTTTTTTATTTCTTTCATTCTTTTTGACTATTCAAAGAAATATTATATGGCAAAATGATATAGGATTATGGCTGGATGTAGTAAAAAAAAGTCAGGCTAAGGCTCGTGCCCATTCTGCACTTGGGGATGCGTATAAATCAATGAAATTATATGATAATGCAATGGAACAATATAAGATTGCACTAAAACTAAACCCTGAATTTGCTGAGGCTCATAATAATATCGGTGTTATCTATAGCTATAAAGGGATAGAATACAAAGCTTTAGAGCATTTTCAAACTGCCATAAGATTAAAACCAGAATATATAGAACCCTATTTTAATCTTGCAGTATTATACATAGGATTTGGAGATATAGACAAAGCCAAAAAGGAGTTTGAAAAGGTTTTAGAGATTAAGCCTGACCATTATCAGGCACAGAGATTTCTGGATTATATTGAAAGACAGAAAAATTGATATCTACTTTTTTATAATATAACTAATCTCTTTTATCTGCCCATCTCTTATATTAAAACATCTTAAGATCGGCTCTTTTTCAAGAAGACTTAAGATAATATAAACAACATCCTCATAAAAAGCAAGGCTCATATCTTTAGCAGAAGGATATGCCACTGAAGATGGGTGAGAGTGATAGATTGCAAGCATAGAAAGATTATTTATTCTTATATCCTTCATTACCTGAAACTGTTCTTTTGAGTCCATTAAATAACTAACAGGTGAGTTTTCAATATTAGTCATCTTATATATATTTTTGACCTCATTCTCTATCCCAGCAAGTATGCCACATGCCTCATTGGGATAACACTCCTTACAGTGGGCGATCATTTCATCAAGGATTTGGCTTGGGATAATCAAGTATTCAGCAATCATTTACTGTATAACCAATATATATGTAGTTAACCTGAAAAGTATTTATTTCAGAAGGGCAGTTATTAATTAAACAATATGAGATTTTTGGGCTATTTAAGTTTATTATTTGCAAGCAAACCTAGCCTATTATATCCTGCAATACCCTGCATCATAATCCTGAAGTTCAGTAATAGTTGGATTTTCGCTGCATACAGGGCATTCAGGATTTTTTGGCACCTTTACATTTCTAAAATTAGCCCTTAAGGCATCGTATATCAGCAGTTTATTCTTTAAGATATCACCTTTTCCGAGTATCAGTTTTAAGACCTCTGTTGCCTGAAGCGCACCAACTACACCGGTTATAGCACCCAGCACACCTGCCTCCTGACAAGAAGGAACAAGACCTGGAGGTGGCATCTCCTCAAAAAGGCACCTATAGCAATGCCCTACCCCTGGAAGTATAGTTGTAACCTGGCCTTCAAACCTTAAAATAGCACCACTTACAAGTGGTTTTTTAAGCATAACACATGCATCATTCACAAGATACCTTGTAGGAAAATTGTCGCTTCCATCCACCACAATATCATAATCCTTTATCAGGTCAATAATATTATCTTTTGAAATCCTATCCTTTATTCCTATCACCTTTACATCAGGATTCAATGCCTCAAAGGTCTCCTTTGCAGAATCAACCTTATGAACGCCGAGTTTTTTTGTATTATGGGCTATCTGTCTCTGGAGATTGCTTATCTCAACAGTGTCATTATCTATAATTCCTAAAGTGCCGACACCTGCTGCAGCAAGATAATATCCAACAGGGCATCCAAGACCACCAGCGCCAACAATAAAGACCTTTGAGTTCAATATCTTTTTCTGACCCTTTCCTCCAACCTCTGGTAATATTATATGTCGACTATATCTCTGAAGCTGATCTTCTCTAAAATCCATATATACCTCCTGAATGTAAAATCCTATCCCTGTTATTATTCCTTCTCTTTTCTTATCAAAAGTATCCAGTCTGTATCATTTATCTTTTCTACCTTTAGTACCTTTTGACCATGGTCCTCCATCGACTTAGGAATGCTTCTTGCAGCCTCTTCATAATCAAGTAGTATCTCAAGAACCTCTCCAACCTCCATGTCCTCAATGGCAAGCTTTGATTTGACAAATGTATAAGGGCACACAAGTCCCTTTATATTAATCCTTTTGTCAACCTTTATATCTTCCAAGTTTATTACCTCCCATTAATTATTTCTCCTCTCCTTCTACCCTTATAAATAGGGTTTTATCAGATACAACTGGTAGGTTGTCAATTTCCCTTATGGCATTTAAAACATCCTTCTCTTTTGCAGTATGAGTAAGGACTACAAGGGGAACAGATCCACCTATCCTTCTACCTTTTTGGATTACTGAGGCTATGCTAATGTTATTATTGCCGAGTATACCTGATATCTTTGATAAAACGCCGGGTTTGTCAAGAGCAGAAAATCTAAAATAATACATGCTCTCAATGTCTTCTATTTTTTTAATCTTAAATTCATGTTTTAAAGATCTATATTCTATAATCTGACTTTTGTATTCTTGCGTCCGATATCTGATTATCCTCTTTCCTATATCAACTACATCTGCCACTACAGCGCTACCTGTAGGCAAATCTCCTGCGCCTCTACCATAATACATAGTAGCTCCAACCGCATCACCTTCTACATAAACAGCATTAAATACACCATCAACCTTTGATATCAAATATTCATTTGGTATCATTGTTGGATGCACCCTCATTTCTATCTCCCCATCAGATGCCTTTGTAATCGCAAGAAGCTTTATCTTATAACCTAACTCTGATGCAAACTCAATGTCCTGTGAGGTTATATTTGTGATTCCCTCTTTATAAACCTCATTATACGATATAGGGATGCCATAAGCTAAAGAGGATAATATTGCAAGCTTATGTGCTGAATCTATACCTTCTATATCAAAGGTAGGGTCAGCCTCTGCATATCCCAGTCTCTGAGCATCCTTTAATGCCTCTGAAAACTCCAATTTTTCATCTCTCATCTTAGTAAGTATATAATTAGATGTACCATTTATAATTCCATAAATAGCGACTATGTTGTTTGCAATAAGTCCTTCTCTTAAGACCTTTATAATAGGTATACCACCAGCAACAGATGCCTCAAAACCAATCTCCACAGCATTTTTTTCAGCCTCTTCAAATATCTCATTTCCCTCTGTCGCAAGGAGTGCCTTATTGGCTGTAATAACACTCTTTTTATTTCTAATTGCCTGAAGGATAAAATCCTTTGCAGGATTGATCCCTCCAATCAGTTCTACAACAATATCAATCTCTGGGTCATTTACAATTAATTTGGCATCTGTTGTGAGGATACCCTCTGGCAATTTAATACCCCTATCCCTTTTTATATCAAGATCTGCAATCCTTTTAATAACAAAATCAATACCCGTTCTCTTTTTGATTAAATCAGCATTTTCAAGAAGTATCTTTGTAGTTCCTGTACCTACAGTTCCAAAACCTATTATGCCAAGGTAAATCTTATTTTTTTCCATACCTTAACCTCGATTAAGTGCCCTTTTTATGCCCGCTACCGCCTGTTTTATTCTATGCTCATTCTCTACAAGTGCAAACCTAACATAATCATCTCCACCTTCTCCAAAGCCTATTCCAGGTGATACCGCAACCTTTGCCTCATTAATCAAAAACTTACAGAACTCTAAAGAGCCCATCTTTTTAAATGGCTCAGGTATCTCTGCCCATACAAACATAGTTGCCTTTGGAGGCTCTATTTTCCATCCAGCATTGTTTAACCCCTTAATAAGCACATTTCTGCGAGATTCGTAAGTCTTTCTAAACTCCTCAACACAATCCTGAGGACCTCTAAGTGCGACAATGCTTGCAATCTGAATTGGCTGAAACATTCCATAATCAAGATAGCTCTTTATCTTTATAAGCGCCCCTACAACCTCCCTATTTCCAGAGCAAAAACCAACCCTCCAGCCTGCCATCGAATAACTCTTAGTCATAGAAAAAAATTCAACACCTACATCTTTTGCCCCTGGCACCTGCAGAAAGCTAGGTGGCTTATATCCATCAAAACATAAATCTGCATAGGCCAAATCATGGACAACAATTATATTATTTTCCTTTGCAAAATCTACTACTTTCTTAAAAAAATCAAGACCCTCTACAACCTGTGTTGTGGGATTATGAGGGAAATTAATAATCATCATTTTTGGTCTTGGCCATGTCTTTTTAAATGCCTTCTCAATCTCATGGAAAAAATCTATACCTGCACCTATTGGAACGCTTGTAATTTCCCCACCAGCAATTATTACACTATATGGATGTATAGGATATGCTGGTGTTGGAGTCAAAACAACATCTCCGGGCTGAACAGTGGCAAGGGCAAGATGTGAAAGACCTTCCTTTGAACCTATTGTAACAACAGTCTCTGACTCAGGATCTAAATCAACATCGTACCTTCTTTTATACCACTCTGTTATGGCGACTCTCAGTTGTGTGATACCTTTAGATGCAGAATATCTATGATTCTTTGGGTTTTTAGCAGCCTCACAAAGCTTTTCTATTACATGCTTAGGTGCCGGCATATCGGGATTTCCCATACCAAGGTCAATAATATCCTCACCCTTTCTTCTATATTCCATTTTTAAGTTATTTACTATAGCAAAGACATAAGGCGGTAGTCTCTTAATCCTTGGAAATTCAAACATTTTAACCTCCGTTTTTCCTTTTATTCGGACCTATGAAAATTCCATATATAGGCTTTTAAATTATAAAATGTTTCTATAAGTTATTAATTCTTATTAAACATTTCCTCAGCATTCATAGAACTCCTTACCAATGGTCCTGATGCAACATACTCAAAACCCAATTCAATTGCCCTTTCCTTTAATTCTTCAAATATTTCTGGCCTTATATATTCTACTACAGGCAGATTCTTTTTGGTAGGTCTCAGATATTGCCCTATTGTTAAGAAATCGCACCCTACCTCTCTCAGGTCTTTAAATATATCAATAACCTCATCAATAGTCTCTCCAAGTCCAAGCATCAACCCTGATTTTGTCTTTATGTTAGGGGCGATCCTTTTTGAATTTTTCAAGACCTTTAAAGAGCGGTCATAATCAGCCTGCGGTCTTACTTTATAATAAAGCCTTTTTGAGGTCTCAATATTATGGTTAAATACATCAGGCATAGCATCCAAAACAACCTTTAAGCAATTAATATCACCTTTGAAGTCGGGTGTAAGAACCTCTACCTTACTATTATGAATTCTGTTTCTAATAGCAATTATTGTTTTTGCAAATTGCGTTGCTCCACCATCTGGTAAATCGTCACGGCTTACAGATGTAATAACAACATACCTCAATCCCATTTTGTATACCGCATCTGCGATCCTATCAGGTTCGTCTATGTCTAAATTATGGGGCCTACCTGATTTTACTGAACAAAAACCACAATTCCTTGTACATATATCTCCTAATATCATAAATGTTGCAGTTGGTTTAGAAAAACAATATCCCTTATTAGGACATCTTGCCTCTTCACATACAGTGGACAATCTATGATCTCTTAAAATTCTTTTTGCGTTATGAAGATTTGATGCCCTTACTTTTATCCAATCAGGCAGATGCATAGATTTAAAATTTTAAAATTGAAAGTTCTATCAGGAAATGCTGCCCATCCTATAATACTTTTTTATAGGCTCAACAATTTCCCACTTACAGGAAAGTCCCTTAGGAAATGTCACAAAATCACCAGCTTTTATCTCAACTCTATTACCATCAGGTGTCTCAACAAAAACCCTTCCCTCAATTATTAAACAGAATTCGTCAGTATCATAATACCAGTCAAATTTTGATATTTCCTTTGTCCAGATAGGCCAAGAGTAAACATTTATCTTTTTTAATTCCTCTTCAGAAGGTCTCTCTATCCTTATTTGCATTTTATCACCATTTTAAAATTATAATAATTCCATTGCTGAGAAGAAATATGGTATCTCAAATGCTGCTGTTTCAGGCGCATCAGAACCATGAACAGCATTTCTTTCAATATTTTCACCAAAATCCTTTCTAATAGTTCCAGGTGCTGCGCTTGCTGGATTTGTAGCTCCCATGATCTCTCTAGTTTTAGCAATTGCATTCTCACCCTCAAGGACCATTACAACAATTGGTCCCTCTGACATGAAGGTAGTAAGGTCATCATAAAAAGGTTTATCCCTATGTACAATATAAAATCCCTTTGCCTGCTCTTTTGTCATCAATATCTTTTTCATTGCAGCAATCCTAAGACCATTCTTTTCAAATCTACTTATTATCTCTCCAATTAAGTTTTTCTTTACAGCATCTGGTTTTATTATTGACAATGTCCTTTCCACAAAAACCTCCATTATATGTTTAATTTTTCAATAAGTAATCTTACAGCCTTGACAGATTTCTCAAAATCTATAACCTCTTCATTATTTAGATTTAATTCTATAATCTTTTCGACACCTTTTTTGCCAAGTATTACAGGCACACCTGTATATATTCCGTTCACATTATATTCTCCGTTAAGAAAGGCAGAGCTTGGCAACAATCTTTTCTCATTGAGGATAATAGCTTTTACCATCTGAAATGTAGAAGCAGCAGGTGCATAATATGCACTTGCTGTCTTTAAGAATGACACTATCTCAGCTCCTCCATGCCTTGTCCTTTCTACAAGATGTGCGATCCTATCACTGCTTATAAGTTCAGTAATTGGAACACCCTTGACAGTGGTAAATCTAGGCATTGGAACCATGAGATCCCCATGCCCACCAAGAACGAGAGCCTCTACATCAGCAGGAGATACATTTAGTTCCCATGCAACAAAGGTCCTAAATCTGGCAGAATCAAGTATTCCTCCCATACCTATAACCCTTTTAGAATCAAATCCTGATATCTTCATACTAACATAAGCCATAACATCCATAGGATTAGTAACAACAATTATAACTGCATTTGGGGAATACTTAGATGTTTTCTCAGTGACCTCTGCTACAACCTTAGCATTTGCATGAAGCAGGTCATCCCTGCTCATGCCTGGTTTTCTCGGGAAACCAGCGGTAATAACTATTACATCTGAATTTTCTGTGTGAGAATAATCATTCGTGCCAATAATAGAGGAAGAGGAACCCCATAGTGGGCAAGCTTCGGCAAGATCAAGCGCCTTTCCCTGCGGAATGCCTTCTGCTATATCAAACAAAACAACATCGGAGATACCTGACTGAACAATCATCTGAGCAAGGGATGCGCCAACATTACCAGCACCTATTATAGAAACCTTTTTTTTCATTTCTATCTCCTTAGCCACACATGCTAAACGGTGCAGATATGTTAATCCTTACACAACCGTCTTCTTTATTAATTTCATATTTTGCGTTACACATACGAATATACATCTCAAATTTTTTCAGATCATCCTTATTGTCATCCAGATATACTATAATATCTTCATAGAAGGTGCAGACCCCCTCAAAGTAACTTTTAAACTTATTTATATGATCTGGATGTCTTAATCCCCTGGCATCTATCTCCATTGATCAAATACCTCCGATGTTGTCTTGTTGAGTGTGTCTATGTCTTCTACATTAAAGGTTACGGCAGAAGGCTCTATCCTTTTAATAAGTCCAGAGAGAACTTTACCTGGACCTACCTCTATAAAGGTATTTATCCCTGACGATAATATTTTCCTTACACAGTCCTCCCACAAAATTGAGTGGCTCAACTGCCTGACAAGAGATTCTCTTATTTCATCTTTATCTGAGACGAATCTAGCCTCAATGTTATTTACAAAAGGTATCTCAGCATCCTTTATATAAATGTCTTTAAGTACAACTTCAAATGTTCTGCTTGCATCCTCCATCAGTTTGCAATGTGAAGGGACACTTACTGCAAGGGGAAGTACGCGCTTTGCACCCTTTTCTTTAGCCCTTTTCATTGCCTCTTCAACCGCCTCCTTTTCTCCTGATATTACAATCTGGCCGGGGCAATTGTAATTTGCAGGAGAAACGTAATAGGGCAGTGAAGAAGGAGAGATAACGGATGAGGAGTTAGAGGATACTTTACTACAGATTTCATCTACGACCTCTCTATTAAGTCCTAATATTGCAGCCATTAAACCTTTACCTTCTGGTACTGCATCCTGCATTATTCTTCCCCTGATTTCTGTTATCCTTACTGCATCCTTAAATGATATGCTTCCTGATGCAACAAGAGCTGAATATTCACCAAGACTATGTCCTGAAACTACAGAGGGCCTAATGCCTTTTTTTGATAATGCAATATATGCTGATATGCTTGCAACAAGCAAACATGGCTGAGTTCTAAATGTTTTGTTCAGTTCCTCTGCAGGGCCATTAAAGCTTAATTCAGCAACGTCATAGCCTAAAATATCAGAGGCCTCACTGTAAAGGCTTTTTACCTCATCAAAATTGTGATAAAGGTCTTTACCCATTCCAACATACTGAGACCCCTGTCCTGGAAATACAAAGGCTAATCCCATTACTGTTTTGCCTCCTTCAACTTCTTTATCAAGATAGGCACTACCTCATAGACATCTCCGACAATGCCGTAGGTTGCAACATTGAATATAGGGGCTTCGGGATTTTTATTTATGGCAATAATAATATCTGATGATTGCATACCCACAAGATGCTGCACTGCACCTGATATTCCGCATGCTATATAAACCTTTGGGCAGACTGTCTTTCCTGTCTGTCCGATCTGATGGCTGTAGGAAATCCATCCCTCATCAACAGCAGCCCTTGAAGCTCCGAGGGCGCCCCCAAGCACTTCTGCGAGTTCCTCCAACATTTTGAAACCTTCGGGCTTTCCGAGCCCCCTTCCACCTGAAACAATAAACTCTGCCTCCTGAAGATTAATCATACATTCTGATGTTTCCTTTATTGTTTCAATAACCTTTGTCCTGCATGTAAGACCTTCTGCTGATACATGTATTATCTCGCCCTTTCTGTCTGGATTATATTCACCGCGCTTCATAACACGGGGTCTTACTGTTGCCATCTGGGGCCTATGATTTGGGCACAATATGGTAGCCATTATATTTCCACCAAAGGCAGGCCTTATCTGCAAAAGATTGCCTGAATCCTTGTCTATTTCCAGGGCAGTGCAGTCTGCTGTTAAGCCTGTCCTTACCCTTGCAGCAACCCTCGGGATGAATGACCTGCCAATTGCAGTAGCTCCAGCAAGCACAACTTCTGGCTTATACTTATTTATAAGATTTGTCAGCAATTGAGAATAGGGCTCATCATTAAATTTTTCAAATATAGGATCCTTACAATAATAGACTTTATCAGCACCCCATCTGATAAGCTCATTTGCAGCATCATCTGTTGAACCAAACAAAATAGCAGAAAGATCGGTATCCAGCTCGTCTGCAAGCCTCCTTCCAACTCCAAGAAGTTCATAAACAACGGAGGCAACTATGTTGTCCCGTTGTTCTGCAAAAACCCATACGCCCTTGTAGGCTGAAGGCTGAAGGCTAAGGGCTGAAGGCTGAAAGTCGCCTTCTTCCATTATCTCAATTATTGCACCTTCTGGGCATATGCTAATACATGCCCTACAAAACTGGCAATATTCATTGATAAATGCCTTTCCTTCCTGAAAAACTATTGCAGTAAAAGGGCATGAGTCTATGCATTGCCCGCACCCAGTGCATCTGTCTATATTAACGACTATAGGCATTTTAGACTCCTTAATTCTTTAATTAGGGCATCCACCTGATCCTCTATACTTCCCTGAAAAATTTTTCTGTCACCCTTAATTTGCGGTGCAAATATGTTTTTAACCTGCGTAGGTGAACCTTTAAGACCTACATTCTCAGCCTTGGCACCTATTGCAGTCAAATCCATCCTTGTGATTACCGCCTTTTTTGCAGCCATCTTTCCTTTTAAAGAGGGAAGCCTTGGTGTGTTAAGCTCTTTAACAACAGTCAACAAAACTGGAAGCGATGATTCAACAATGTCATATCCATCATCCATCAGCCTCTGAACCCTAATTGATTTATCGCTGATAGCCTCTATCTTCCTAACGTAAGCTATATGAGGGATATTCAAAAATTCTGCAATCTCAGGCCCGACCTGAGCTGTATCTCCATCTATTGCCTGTTTTCCGCATAAGATTATGTCATATCCGAGCTTTTCAATAGCCTTAAAAAGGGCATATGACGTTGCCCATGTATCAGCACCTGCAAATGCCCTATCAGAGATGAGCCTTACATCATCTACACCCATTGATATAGCCTCCCTCAGGGCATCCTCTGCCTGAGGAGGCCCCATTGTAATTACTGTAACCTTTGCCTCTATTTTCTCCTTTATCTGGAGTGCAGCCTCAATAGCATGCAAATCATAGGGATTTATAATGCTCGGCACGCCCTCTCTTATCAAGGTATTTGTCTCAGGGTTTATCCTGACCTCTGCTGTGTCAGGAACCTGTTTTATGCAGACAATAATATTCACAATCCCTCCATTTGAAATAAAATTATTAGGTTCAGTGTTTAGTGTCAGAAATCACTGAAGTCTGGTATAGACACTAAATAAGCCTGAAATTATACCTTTTATGATTTTTTTCTTTCAAGTATGACCATTGCCACAGCATAATTCCGCTCATGAGTTAGTGTGAGATGAACTAAAAAATCTGGGGCATGAAATTCCAAATCAGGGGCATTTATTCTTATAAAAGGCCTTCCTGATGGTTCATTTAAAACCTCTATTTCATTAAACAACATCCGCCTGCTTCTAAGCAAGCTCGATGCCTTTATAAAGGCCTCTTTAGCAGCAAACCTGACCGAAAGATGTGGATATGGATCTTTCTTTTTATAACAATAAGTTATCTCCTTATCTGTAAATATCTTCTTTAAAAATCTCTCCCCCCAATTTTCTATGGCATTTTTAATCCTGCTTATCTCAACTATGTCAGTACCAATGCCAATGATCATATATTTTTATTTTCCACCATTTATAGCTTATTTATCAAGGGAATATACTTGATTATACTGCTTATAATGGTAAAAAACTTATAAGAGAACGCTATATATAAATGCACCTTATTACAATAATCTCTTGAAACCAATGTTCAAGAAATCGAACGGCCCAATCCAGTAGATAAAGATCCAAAGCATGGCGGAGAGTATCTTATCTCAAAGGGAATTATTTTGTGCCTTCCAAAAGATACTAATGATAACTTCATCAAAAAACAATAAGATGGGATTATCCCAACAATGTCAAAGGTATAAAAAATGTAAGAGTGTTACTTAATTAGCAAGACCGTTAAAAAGTAGAAAAAAGTCATATCGCAAAAGTTGACTTAAAATCTTAGATCATGATTATCCTATCAAAGTCCTTTATTTAGTCTTTCAATTAGAGATGTTTGAAATCCATAGGTTTTCATCTTTTCTTGTGTCTTTTCAATATTGTAATTAACACGATAAATATTCACAGATTCCTCATCAATAGTAGCATAACATGCCCTCGGATCACCGTCTCTTGGTTGTCCAACACTTCCAACATTAATAATGTATCTATTCTCTTTAACAAAATTTGCTTTACTTTTGTAGGTTAACATCTCTCCTGAGGGCAGTCTCTCTATTATAAATGGGTGGTGACTGTGGCCGATCAGGCATATCATGTTGTCAAAATAATGGAAATTAATTTCAGCATCCCAAAGTGTTAGCAAATAATGCCACTTCTCTGGTTCTTTTGGTGTTGAATGAACAAGGAGTATTTTCTTGTTTTCAATTTCTTTTAATATTGCAAATGTTTTAAGGATAGAGAGAGATTCTCTGGTAATTTTCTCCCTTGTCCATATGACAGAGGCCTTTGCAATGGGGTTAAAATACTCTATGTCTGTATAGCCTAAAACAGCCCAATCATGATTTCCTGCAATCAATATAGAGCATTCAGATCTCAAGACATTTACGCAATCATCTGGATCAGGACCATAACCAACAGCATCTCCAAGAAAAATAATCTCTCTTATATTTTTATTTTTAATCTCCTTTAGAACTGCATTAAGGGCCTCTAAATTTCCATGGACATCAGAGATAACCGCATATTTCATTTTTAAATATTTCTCTTAATTTCCTTTCAAAGATTAAATTATTAATTATATGATGCCT
>CAZIMB010000044.1:0-13408 GCA_964540275.1 uncultured Nitrospirota bacterium
AGATAACTGATCATAAAAGGAATTCAACTTTTTCAACGGCGGAATTAATTACAAAAATGCGCCTATTGTTACTTCCTTAATCAGCAGGTATCATGAAAAATCCTATAGGGTTTGGTGAATATCCAAGAATATATTTAATTTTTGAGTCATGCTGATATAATATAAAATATATTGATATGAAAACAGCATTAACAATTGCAGGATCAGACCCTACTAGCGGGGCAGGTCTTCAATTAGACCTGAAGGTATTTAAACATTTTGGTGTCTATGGCCTTTCTGTTATCTCTGCCCTGACAGCCCAAAATACATATGAGGTAAATAAAGTATCAAAGGTGGAAGGAAGTTTTTTAGAGGAACAACTAAATACTATCATAAGCGATATTAGACCTGATGCGATAAAAACAGGCATGTTATTTTCAATTGACGGTATAAAAGTAGTTGCAAGGATCATAAAAGGATTTGACCTCCAAAATCTTGTAATTGATCCCGTAACCATATCATCAACTGGCACAAGACTTATAGAAGAAGGTGCCCTTGATGCAATGAAGGGTTATCTTTTTCCTCTCGCAAAGGTTATTACACCAAATATCTACGAGGCAACAGCATTATCTGGTGTAAATATAATAAGCGAAAAGGATATTAAAGAAGCAGCTATTGAACTAAAAAAACTTGGACCAGAAATGGTGATAATAACAGGAGGGCATTTTAACAAAATCAGTAAAAAAGAAGAAACAATAGATTTACTGTATGATGGAAAAACCTTTAACTATATATCAGGAAGAAAAATAAAAGGGGAGTATCACGGTACTGGATGCGCCTTTTCTGCAGGGATCACTGCATGTCTTGCCAAAGGTCTCACTGTATTAGAAGCTATTAAAAAAACAAAGGAGTTTATGGAATACGCAATAAAAAATGCCTATACAATAGGGAAAGGCATGAGGCTTTTAAATGTCTAAGATAAAAACCCTTTTTCAGTGTCAGGCATGTGGATATGCCAGTCCTAAATGGCTTGGAAAATGTCCAGACTGCGGTGCTTGGAACAGCTTTTCCGAAGAAAAACAGATTCCAAAGTCTCTAAAATCTTTATCCCTATCAGAACCTCTACCTCTCAGCAATATTATGGGAGGAAGGGAAAAGAGAATTCTAACAGGTATAAAGGAATTTGATAGGGTACTTGGAGGGGGAATAGTAAATGGTGCTGTAATCCTTATAGGTGGTGATCCAGGCATTGGAAAATCTACCCTTATACTTCAAGCAATGTCAAGATTAATAAATAGGGAATCAGAGGGAAGGACCCGTGATTTAAAATCTAACACTATACTTTATGTATCAGGCGAGGAATCCCCTGAGCAGATTAAATTAAGGGCTGAGCGTCTTTGTATAACATCCGACAATATCCTTCTCCTTCCAGAGACATTGGTTGAAAACATTATAAATACCTCGGAAAGGCTTAAACCCTCAGCAATTGTTATTGATTCCATACAAACAGTCTATACAGAAGAACTTACATCAGCACCAGGGTCTGTTGGGCAGATAAGGGAGTCAACTGCTAAATTGATGTTTTTTGCTAAAAGGTCTAATATCCCTGTTTTTCTTATAGGCCATGTTACAAAGGAAGGGGCCATTGCTGGTCCAAGGGTTCTTGAACATCTGGTAGATACAGTTCTTTATTTTGAGGGGGATAGGGGTCATCCCTATCGTATCTTAAGGACAGTGAAAAATAGATTTGGTTCAACAAATGAGATAGGTGTCTTTGAGATGAGCGACAAAGGGCTTTTTGAAATAGATAATCCCTCTGAATTATTCCTTTCTAAAAGGCCCTTAAATGTCCCAGGCTCTGCAGTCATAGCAAGCATTGAGGGCACAAGACCTCTCTTAGTTGAATTACAAGCACTTGTATCACCCACAACCTTTGGAATGCCAAGGAGAACAAGCATGGGGATTGACTTTAATAGGGTCAATCTTTTGATAGCTGTCATAGAAAAAAGGGCAGGTATTCAATTGGGTGGAATGGATGTGTTTATAAATGTTGTGGGAGGTTTAAAAATATTTGAACCAGCTGCAGACACAGGCGCTATTTCGGCAATAATATCTTCATTATGGGAAAAACCAATAGACCCAAAAACCTTCTTTTTTGGAGAGATTGGACTCTCCGGAGAGGTAAGGGCAGTTGCACAGGCTGAGATTAGAATAAAAGAGGCTGCCAAGATAGGATTTAAAAAGGCTATAATACCAAAAAGCAATGAAGAGAGATTAAATAATAATTTCGGTATGAATATTATAGGGATTAAAGACATTGAAGAACTCGTTGAGAATATTAACTAGCATAGAAGGCAAAGTATCACTTAGAGGATTTTTTTATTTAATTTTTCATCTTTGTTTTACTCTATCTCTTCTTTTATCCCTCTCCTGTGCTAAAAAACAGGTAGATATTACTATTTATAACGATTTTAGATTAGAAGATGTCATCTCAGAACATAAAAAAATCAATTCTATAGAGGCTTTGCTTTCTATTGAATTTGATAGGGGTGACAATATTATGAGCGGAGATGCCTTTATAAACATTGGGCAAGATACACTTGATATGAGGCTTTATTACCTTGGTTTTTTAGCAGGTGAGGTGAAAGAAGAAAACAGCATAATAAAAAGCAATCCAAAATTAGATCCATACAGGCTTACGATCCTTGTTGATGGCTTAAAGAATAGCTTTATGTGGTGGAAATCAAATGATTTCATCATAGAGGAAAGGGAGGATTTTTATGTATTAAAAGATATTAATAAGATTATATTCATAAACAAGCAAACACTTTTACCCATAAAGCAAACTATTTCAATCATAAATGGAGAGGAGTTAAATATCTTGTATGATGAACCTGTTAGATATGTTCCAGAAGATGAAGAAAAAAATAAAGTCACCCTTGGGGAGCCCAATTCCCTTTTTCCCTTCTGGTATAACTCAAGATTAACAATAACGTACAAAAATTATCTTGTAAAGATCAGAATAAAATCTTATTCTATATTTTAGATTCATGCCTAAAAAACACCTTGGACAGAATTTTTTATTTGACCCATCTATATTGCATAGAATAATAGAGGCTGCAAATATTACCCCTTATGATGTAATAGTTGAGATAGGACCAGGATATGGAAGGCTTACAAAAATGCTTGCAGAGGTCTCAAAAAAGGTTATAGCAATAGAGCTTGATGCTGACTTATACAAAAAATTAAAGGAGATACTTGCTGAATATAATAATATAGAGCTTATACATGGGGATGCCCTCAAATACCCCTATGAGACATTAAAACCATTTAAGGTTGTTGCAAATATCCCTTATTATATAACAACTCCAATAATATTCAGGCTCTTAGAGGCAAGAAAATTCCTAAGGTCTATGACCCTTACTGTTCAAAAGGAAGTAGCACAAAGGATTGTGGCAAAGCCTAACACAAAAGAGTATGGGATTCTTTCAATTGTTATTCAATATTATGGAGATCCTACAATTAAATTCATTATCCCCCGAGGCGCGTTTAGACCTATACCAAAGGTTGATTCTGCATTAATACATGTTGATATATTGAAAAAAACGAGGGTCAAGGTTAAGGATGAAAAATTGTTTTTTAGTATTATAAAAACTGCCTTTTCACAGCGAAGGAAAATGCTCCAGAATTCATTGAAGACATTATCAAGCGATATAAAAGAGATCCTTTTATCTGCTGATATCAAACCTGAAAGCAGGCCAGAGAATCTCAGCATAGAAGAGTTTGCAAGGCTTGCAGATAAGATTGCTGATAAAAAAATTTTATAAAAGGCCGAAGATAATCTCCCTTTCCTCTAAATCCACTCTATCAATCCTGACATTTAATAAAGAACCAATAGAATATCTCTTTTTTTTATGTCTTCCAACAAGGCTCATAGTTTTTTCGTCATAAAGATAAAAATCATCTATCATATAAGAAACATGAAGAAAGCCCTCTACATAGTAATCATTTAACCTAATCTTCAATCCATAGGGTGCAACAGATACTACCTTTCCTTCAAAATTATCTCCGACCTTATCCTTCATAAACCATACCCTCATCGCATTTAAAACAGCCCTTTCTGCATCATCAGCCTGTCTTTCCATTCTTGATGAATGAAATGCTATATCAGGTAATATAGAATTTAGGTCTTTTATCCTTTTATCGTTCTGACGCCCTTTATTTAGGGAATTCTTAAGAATCCTATGGACAACAAGGTCTGGGTAACGTCTTATGGGTGAAGTAAAATGGGTATAGCTCTCTGATGCCAATCCAAAATGTCCTATATTCTCAGTAGAATATTTAGCCTGTTTCAGGCTTCTCAATATTATATAATTTATTATCTCTTTTTCTTGGATTCCCTGTATCTGTCTTAAAAGATGAGAAAAATCCTTCGGTCTGATAGTCTTTCCTTTAAAAACCCCGAGTGAACTAATCATCCCCATTATTTCCTCAAGCTTTGATGGGTCAGGTTTCTCATGAATCCTGTATATACTGGGTATATTAAGGGATTCTAAATAGGTTGCAACAGCCTCATTAGCAGCTATCATAAACTCCTCAATGATCATATGTGAAAAGTATCTCTCTGCCTTTATTATTGCCTCAGGATTTCCTCTAATATCAAGAATCACCTCTGGCTCTGGGAGGTCAAAATCAAGGCTTCCCCTTTTTAATCTATTTTCCCTTAAGATACTGCAAAGCTCTCCCATTAATTCAAGACTATATAGCAGGTGATTATATTTCTTTCTTTCATTGGGGTCTAAATCAATGAGTATTTTTTTAACAGATGTATAGGTCATCCTCTCATTGCTATTGATAATGCTTGGATAAAATTTTGATCCAATCCTCCTGCCTTTTCTATCAAAATCTATCTCCACGGTAAATGCAAGCCTATCAACCTTTGGCTTTAAACTGCAAAGGTCTTCTGACAACTCCTTTGGAAGCATAGGGATAACCCTATCTGGAAAATAGACACTTGTACCCCTCTTTCTTGCTTCTTTATCAATATAGGAATCAAATTCAACATAATGACTAACATCTGCTATATGTACCCATAATGTATAACAATCTTCTGTCTTTCTGATTGATATGGCATCATCAAAATCTCGCGCATTCTCACCATCAATTGTCACGGTAATTAGGTCCCTTAAATCCTTTCTGAAATTTATCTTATCCTCTATCTGCGGAGATTTATGATACAGGTATTTTGCCTCTTCAACAACATTATGGGGAAATTTTCGTGGCAGATTGAATTCATCAATAATCAGTTCTACCTCATCAAGGGGATTTTCTGGTTTTTTAAGTACCTTTGTTATTCTTGCAGCAGGTGGTCTCTTGTCAACAGGATAATCTATAATCTCTGCAATAACAATATCTCCATCCTTTGCCATACCTTTTTCACTTGGGGCTATATAAAGGTCAAAGGGTATAGACTTGTTCTTAGGTTTTACAAAACACCCTGTCCTTAACTCCTCAAATGTACCAAGAATCTTCGTATGTACCCTTTCAAGTATCCTTACAATACTGCCTTCCCTTTTATGTCTATTCTCTATCCTCGCTATGACCCTGTCATTATCCATAGCTCCCAGTGTAGCCCTTGCTGGTATAAATATATCCCTCTCACCAGGTTTCTCAGATATAACAAAACCATAACCATCTCGGTGGGCTTCAAAATAACCTGTAACAAAACTAATCTCATCAGAAGGGATGTACAATCCCTTTCTTGTCCTTAGGATGATTCCATCTCTGACTAATTCCCTCAGAAATCTCTTTAACTTGCGCCTTTCTGGAGGTGTTAGATTAAGTTGAAGGGATATATCACGAAAACTTACAGGGCCTTTAATCTTCTTTTTAAAAAATATTTTTATAATGTCTTTTGTTATCATTATGGATTATACTACAAGATAAATATATAAACAAATATAGCCTTAATCAATAAAAAAACATTTGCAAAAACAAAGCAGGTATGCCAAAGGGCCTTTAGACAGAGCACTTTAAATACAATTATAATGTACAATATTATACTTTCTTTCGGCATTATTATAATTGCAGGGATTATCTTCAGGCGATTAAGGATCGGAGAAATTGATGCTGACACCATGAGGGCAGCTATCAATGTATCTGTTATTAATATCTTTTTACCCGCCTTATGTATAAAAACCATTTACATTTCAGAATTTGATACAGAAACCTTTCTTATTCCTGTTGCTGCATGGATCACCACAGTCTCTACCCTTTTGATAGCAATTTTCATATATTCACTTTTAGACAGATGGAGGAGACTACCCAGTCAAACAAAGGGTGTACTTATTATATCTGCCACTTTTGGTAATGTAACATATCTTGGTCTTCCTGTAATTACAGGTCTTTTTGGTTCAGAGGCAGCTAAATATGCCCTATTTTATGATCTGTTAGCAACAACACCTATTTTATGGCTTATAGGGGCACCTCTTGCATCAAAATATGGTAAAGGAGAAAATCTCAAACTTAGAGAGTCTCTAAAGGGAATCCTAAATCTGCCCCCAATATGGGGTATTATCTTTGGCTTTGGCTTAAAATATATGGATATACAGCTACCTTTTTTTATATTAAAGACGCTGGAAATGTTGGGTGATATTGTAATCCCTCTAATGGTCTTCAGCATAGGTCTTGCCCTTACAATACCAAAGGTTCAAGGCATTTATACCATTATCCCTGCCATAATTATTAAATTTTTCATATCACCTTTTATTGCCTATTTTACAGCCTATTACCTTGGCATTAGAGGAAATGCCCTTGCCTCATGCGCTATAGAGGGTGCTATGCCCACCATGATATTATCAATCCTAATTGCATCAAGATTCGGCCTTCATGTCTCCTTATCAGCCTTTATAATTGTAATAACAACCATTCTCTCTTTTATTATCTTACCAGTTATTGTTTATACAACAAAATTATTAATTAATTAAGTTTTTATTTTCTTATCAAATCCTTCATCTCCCTTACAGCCCTCTCAATCCCAACAAGCACTGCCCTTGATATGATGCTATGTCCAATATATAGCCCCCTAATTCCATCAATAGATGATATTTCTCTTACATTAAAGTAATTGAGTCCATGACCTGCATTAACAAGGAGACCTAATCTTTTTGCTACCTTCACCGACTCAATAATTCTATGCAATTCGTTTTCCTTTTTTTTACCACTTGCATTTGCAAAAAAACCAGTATGAATTTCTACCATATCTGCATCTATCTCCTTTGCAATATCTATATCTATTATATGAGGATTGACAAAAAGGCTCACTGTAATATTAGCATCATGAAGCTTTTTTATGACTGTTTTAATATGCTCCTTCTGACCTATCATATCAAGCCCACCCTCTGTTGTTAATTCAAGCCTTTTTTCTGGGACAAGTGTCACCATGTCAGGCTTTATATCTGTAGCTATCCTTATCATTTCCTCTGTAGCTGCCATCTCAAGATTTAATTCATTAGGAACAACCTCTCTTAAAAGTCTCAGATCCCTATCATTGATATGTCTTCTGTCTTCCCTTAAATGAACAGTTATTCCATCGGCACCACCTAATATGGCAAGTGTTGCAGCCATTATGGGATCAGGCTCATATGTCTTGCGAGCCTCTCTTAAAGTAGCAACATGATCAACATTCACTCCGAGTATCATCTTAAACCTCCCTTACAAAGGAATTTTGCATAATTTGTTTATAACAAGGCTAATTTATGAGCAAACAACCCGAGATATTCATGCATTGCAATATAGGTACGCCTAAGTTCTGAGGCATCTGGCATAAAATTACTCCAGGTATATCTTTTATTTAACCCTGTCATAAATTTAGAAGGAAAAGGCAATACATCTAACCCAGATTTTTCAAAACCCAAAAGTGACCTCTTCATATGATAAGCTGATGTTACCAAAATTGGTCTTTTAAAACCCATTTTTTTACAGAGCAATGCTGAAAATTTTACATTTTCAGTGGTATCCCTACTTTTATCCTCTAATATTATCTTATTTGAGGGAACTCCAAAATCAATAAGATATCGCTTGATAATAGGTGCCTCTGCTTCACTGTATTTATAAATCCTTCCACCAGAGACAATAATTGGTAGTTTTAATTGTTTTTGCAAACTAACCGCTGTGATAATCCTATGCATTGTATCCTCTTTTGGAATTCCTTTACCAGAAAAGTCCAAGGCTTTATCGTAAACACCCCCGCTAAGAAGAATAATTACATCCCCCTTAGGGGTTTTTGGAATATTAAGGTCAGATTCAAGCCAGGTATAAAGAAAATCAGAAAATGGCTTAATAGAAAAAAGCCACAGAGATGAAGCAATTAAAAAAACTATTAAGGCATTTTTCCACATTTTTTTAAACAAAAGTGACATACCTAAGAAAAACAATATTAGAATAAATATCCCCGGAGGTAATATAAAGTGAGATAATATCTTTTTAAAAATGAACATGTAAGATTATCAGTAGGAATCACTAAACTTTACAAGGGTTCCTTTTCTTGCCCCATACCTAAAAACGGTTATGCCCTTTGCACCTTTTTCGTAAGCAAGCAAATATGCCCTCGCAACATCTTCCTTCTTTGCCCTATTTGGAAGATTGATAGTTTTTGATACAGCATTATCAGTATATTCCTGAAAAGCTATCTGCATCTCTATATGATCCTCAGGCGGAATCTCTAATGCTGTTTTAAAAATCCTCTTAACATCATTAGGTATACCTTTTATTGACCTTAGATTACCTTTTTTAAAGACCTCATTCATCAATTCCTCAGAATAAAAACCCCTTTCTTTTGCAATGTTAACAAAGTATTTATTTATCTCTACTAACTCAGTATCCAATATAAATCTCTTATAAGCAATAGCGAATAATGGCTCAATACCGCTTGAACAATCAGCAATTAATGAAAGGGTGCCGGTGGGTGCTATGGTAGTCGTTGTAGCATTTCTTATTGGGGGCATGCCTTTTATATCATAAATTGAACCTGTAAAATTTGGGAACGCCCCTCTTTTCATTGCGAGCTCCATAGATGCCTTTTTTGATTGTTCATTAATAAATTTCATTATTTTTCTTGCAATCTCATATGCCCTTTTATCGTTATAAGGTATTCCGAGCAAAATAAGCATATCAGCCCAGCCCATCACTCCAAGGCCAATCTTTCTGTTGCCTTTATGCATCTTTTCAATCTCAGGTATGGGATATACATTAGCGTCAATTGCATCATCAAGAAATCTCACAGCAGTATTTATATCTTCACTCAGTTTGTCCCATTCAATCTTTTCTTCAAAATCCTTATAGTTAACTGATAATTTATTATCTACCTTTACATATAATGAAAGATTTAGAGAACCGAGCACACAGGCCTCGTAAGGCAGAAGAGGTTGTTCTCCGCATGGATTTGTACTTTCGATATTTCCTATATGGGGTGTGGGATTTTTTTCATTAATCCTATCTAAAAATACAAGACCTGGATCTCCGCCCTCCCATGCACTCTGTACTATTTCATCAAATACATCCCTTGCCTTAAGACTACCTGTTTTTCTGCCCGTTCTTGGATTTATAAGATCATATTCCCTATCATTCTTTAGGGCATCCATAAATTCATCTGTCACTGCAACAGATATGTTAAAGTTTGAAAGCTCCCCTTCCTTTCTTTTTATCCTTATAAATTCCAGTATGTCAGGGTGGTCTATCCTCAGAATGCCCATATTTGCACCTCTCCTCGCACCACCCTGTTTTATCACATCAGTAGCAGTATTGTATATCCTCATGAAAGATACAGGTCCGCTCGCTATTCCACCTGTTGATCTAACAACATCTGACCTTGGCCTGAGATTTGAAAAGGAAAAACCTGTTCCACCACCACTTTGCAATATCAAGGCAGCATTCTTTAAGGTATCAAATATGCTTTCCATCGAATCCTCAACAGGTAGGACGAAACACGCAGCGAGTTGTCCATTTGGTTTGCCTGCATTCATAAGGGTAGGAGAGTTCGGAAGGAATTTTAGTGAACTCATTAAACTATAGAACCTTTCTTCCCATAAAGAAACATCTTCATTATAAATTTTTTCGCTTAAGGCAATATTCCTGGCTACCCTTAAAAAGAGATCTTCAGGGGTCTCTATTATCTTTCCTGTCTCATCCTTTAAGAGGTATCTTGCCCTTAATACCTTAATGGCATTCTCGGTGAGTTCCATATGAAGTCCTCATCTCAATGATTTATTTTTTTTAATCTCTCTAAAGCCTCTCTTGCAGCTGCCATTTGAGAATCTTTTTTGCTTTTCCCTACCCCTCTACCATAAAATACCCCATTTATATAAACCTCAGTAGTAAATATCTTTTTATGCTCCTCTCCTTCCTGTTTTACAATCCTATATTCTGGTAAGACACCAAAATTGCTCTGACATATCTCCTGAAGTTCACTTTTAAAGTCATGACCTTCACTTTTTGAAACTATAGATGAGATCTTATCCTTGAAAAGCCTGAATATAACCCATTTTGCTGTCTCATAATCGCTGTCAAGAAAAATTGCTCCGAAAATAGCCTCAGATGCATCTGAAAGGATTGATTTTTTATACCGACCTCCAGTTGTCTCTTCCCCCCTACCAAGTCTTATGTATTTGCCAAGGGATAATCTCGAGGCAATTTCAAAAAGGACAGATTCCTTTACAAGATATGATTTCATCTTTGACATGTCTGACTCTGATAAACAAGGTCTTTCATTAAATAATTTCTCAGCAATGACAAGACCTAAAACAGAATCTCCAAGAAATTCAAGTCTTTCATTATAATTTATACCTTCATCAGGATTTTCGTGATAGTATGATTTGTGGGTAAGAGCCTCTAAGAGTAATTTTTTATCCTTAAATTGATAATCTAAAAGAGCTTCAATCTCCTCTATATTTTTTGAAAATAAGACTGGCATTTGTCCCACCAAAACCAAAGGAATTTGACATTGCATATTCTATATTCATTTGTCTTGCCACATTAGGAACATAATCAAGATCGCACTCGGGATCAGGATTTTCTAAATTTATAGTTGGAGGTACTATGTTATTATGTATGCTTAATATACTAAATATAGCCTCTACCCCCCCTGCTGCACCTAATAAATGTCCTGTCATGGACTTTGTAGAACTAACACACAGCTTATAAGAATGCTCTTTAAATACACTTTTAATTGCAGCTGTTTCCAGTTCATCACCATATTTAGTCGATGTACCATGGGCATTTATATAATCAATTTTCTCAGGTTCTATCCCCGCATCCCTTAAAGCAGCCTTCATGCATCTTGCAGCACCTTCTCCTTCCGGCGCAGGTGTTGTTATATGATAGGCATCACTTGACATACCATAACCAACTATCTCAGCGTATATATTTGCACCTCTCTTTACAGCACTTTCCAAAGATTCCAGTATTATTATTCCAGCACCTTCTCCCATTACAAAACCATCCCTGTTAGCATCAAAAGGGCGACTTGCCTTTTCAGGCTCGTCATTCCTTGTAGAGAGGGCCTTCATAGCTGCAAACCCCCCTATACCAAGAGGAGTTATAACTGACTCTGTACCCCCTGTAATCATTACATCTGCATCACCCCTTTGAATAATTTTAAAGGCATCACCTATTGAATGGCTTCCACTTGCACAAGCAGTAACAGCAGAAGAGTTTGGGCCTTTTGCGCCAAACTTTATTGAAACATTACCTGAAGCAAGGTTTATTATAAGAATAGGTATAAAAAAGGGGGATATCCTCCTCCATCCCTTCTCAAGAAAAACCTTGTGATAATATTCAATAGCAGGAAGTCCTCCCATGCCAGCTCCTATAATCACCCCTACCCTTTCAGCATTGGAATCATTAATTTTCAAACCTGAATCATCAATTGCCATACTTGCTGCAGCTATGGCAAAGTGAATGAACCTGTCCATTTTTTTTATCTCTTTAGCGTCAATATATTGGAGAGGGTCAAAACCCTTAACCTCTCCCGCTATACGAACAGGAAGTGTTGAGGCATCAAAATGGGTAATATTTGCTATACCTGATTTTCCAGCGATAGCAGCAGACCATGATGCCTCTACACCTATACCAAGAGGTGTAATAAGTCCAAGTCCTGTTACTACTACCCTTCTTTTAGGAATCTGCCCTGTTGTATATAACATCTGAATATAAATTATCCTTTATTTTTATAGGCCTTTGTTTTGTCTTTGGTATTATGAATGAATAAAGCCCTTTGTTAAAGTTTATGCCTTTTTTTTGTTTATATAATCAATAGCATCTTTTACCTTGATTATCTTTTCAGCATCCTCATCAGGTATTTCAATATTAAATGCCTCTTCAAAGGCCATTACAAGCTCAACAGTATCCAGTGAGTCTGCCCCAAGGTCTTCAACAAAAGATGCATCAGGGGTTATTTGAGACTGATCAACTCCAAGCTGTTTTGAAATAATCTCTTTTACCTTCTCTTCTACCATTACTTACCTCCATTTTTTAATTTAATGTGTGACAATATATTTAGGCAATTAATTTTACATTTTACATGTACATCCCACCATTAACATGTATAACCTGACCTGTTATATATCCTGCTTCTGGTGATGATAAGAAAGCCACTGCATTGGCAACATCCTGAACTGTTCCAAATCTATTCATAGGAATTGCCTTAAGCATCTCCTGTTTAACATTTTCAGAAAGGCCATCGGTCATAGCTGTACTGATAAAACCTGGTGCGACAGCATTTACAGTTATGCCTCTGCTCGCATATTCCTTAGCTATGGTCTTTGTTAAACCTATCATACCTGCCTTTGAGGCACTGTAGTTTGCTTGTCCTGGATTTCCCATAAAGGCCACAACAGATGATATATTTACAATCCTTCCGTAACGGTTTTTTGACATAATCTTTACAGCCTCTTTTGTACAGAGAAAAGTTCCCTTAAGATTAATATTAATTACTGCATCCCAATCTTCATCCTTCATTCTTAAAAGAAGACCATCTTTTGTTATACCTGCATTATTTATTAAAATTTCTATTTTACCATATTGCTTAATAGCTTCTTCAAAAATATTAGTTACATCTGCTGAATTAGAGACATCAGCCTTTAGGGCAATACTTTTTACCCCTAATTTTTCAATCTCCGATGCAGCCTCTCTGGCAATATCCAGATTCACATCAACAATAATTATATTTACCCCCTTTTGGGCAAGGTTATCAGCTATTGCCCTGCCGATACCGCGTGCGCCGCCTGTAATTAATGCTGTATGCCCTTTCATTGATTTCCTCCAATGTCTGGTATTAAAGTAATTAAACAAATAATACTCAATTACTAAATCAAAAAGTCGGCATTCATTTTAACAAAGAATCATACTCATTTTCCACTAATTTTTTTCAATA
>CAZIMB010000045.1:0-13372 GCA_964540275.1 uncultured Nitrospirota bacterium
ATAGGTATAAAAAAAACAAAAAAAAGAGGGTGGGATTTATCCACCCTCTTTTTTTGTTATATTAAAATTTCATATAACAGGTAAAATCAAAAATAAAGTTCCCCTTTAATCGTAAAAACTTGACGATAATAAAAAATTTTTTGTATTGTATTTTCTATATTTATTAAGGGCCGTTAGCTCAGTTGGTAGAGCAGCTGACTCTTAATCAGCGGGTCGGAGGTTCGAATCCTCCACGGCTCACTAAGTTTTTCAAGGATTTCTAGTAATATACATTGCCTTAAATGATTAGAATGGTCTCCTATGGAGTTGAAAGTCTTAGCGCCGTCCTTAAAACTGTTCTGCCTTTGATTATCAGGTCTCTGTCCTCTACATGAATTAGGTAAGCCTGACCATCTAGAAACTCAAATATATGCAAGCCTAAAATTACTAAGACCCTTTTCAAAGACAACTGGTTTGTATTATTATACATACTCTACAAAATTACAAACTCCAAGCACCGAATTTGAGATTTGTGAGTTTGAATTTAATTTTTTGGAGGTTTTATGTTAAAACGTTATCTCTTAGCCCCTGGTCCAACACCTGTGCCGCCTGAGATACTTCTTTCTATGGCAATGCCAATAATTCACCATAGATCACCTGATTTTATCCCTATTCTAGATAATGCAAAAAAAGGACTTCAATGGCTATTTCAGACAAAGAATGATGTCCTTATACTTTCTTCATCAGGTACAGGAGGTATGGTCGGTTCAGTAAATAATTTTTTTAATCCCTCAGATAAGGTTCTTGTAGTGAACGGTGGGAAGTTCGGAGAGAGATGGACAAAGATTGCACAGGCCTATGGATTAAAGGTTGAAGAAATAGTAGTAGAATGGGGATATTCTGTAAAGCCTGATATGGTTGAGGCTGCTTTAAAGAAAGATCCTGAGATAAAAGGTGTCTTTGTTCAGGCAACAGAGACATCAACAGGTGTTAATCATGACATTCAAACAATTGGAAAGATAGTAAAGAATTATCCTGATACAATTTTTATTGTTGATGCAATAAGCGCCCTTGTTGCCCATGATATAAGGACAGACGAATGGAATATAGACATATTAATAGGGGGTTCTCAAAAGGGGTTGATGCTGCCCCCAGGGCTTGCCTTTGTAAGTGTAAGCGAAAAGGCATGGAAGATGAATGAGACATCAAAGATGCCAAGGTTTTATTTCGATTTTAGGAAAGAGAGGGAAAATCTTGCAAAGAACCAGACAAACTTCACCTCTGCAGTGACATTGATAATAGGACTTAATGAGGCGATAAAGATATTGCAAAAAGAGGGGCTTGAAAATATATTTAAAAGACATGAAAGGCTTGCCAACGCAACGAGAGAGGCTGTAAAAGCACTTGGTCTTAGCTTATATTCAAAAGAGTCCCCAAGTAACTCTGTTACTGCTATTGAGATGCCTCAAGGCATAGATGGTCAGGCTGTTTATAAAAATCTTCGTGAAAAATATGGTGTAACTGGCGCAGGAGGTCAAGATAAAGCAAAGGGGAAGATTTATAGACTTGCCCATTTAGGATATGTTGACATATTTGATGTTATTATAGGCATAGCATCTCTTGAAATGGTACTTAAAGGTATGGGAGCAGATATACAGCTCGGTAAAGGTGTTGCAAAGGCACAGGAATTACTGATGAAATAATAGAGAGAAGTAAGGAATATTAAATATTATAGGGTATTTCCGCTCACTCCATTTATGAGGAGCTAAATAAAAAGGAGGTATTTGTTATGAAGGTTCTTGTAAGCGACAATATTTCGTCTAAGGGGATTGAAATCCTGAGAAAGGCTGGGCTTGATGTTGATGTAAAAACAGGGCTAAAACCAGATGAGCTTAAATCAATTATCGGAGAATATCATGCCCTTGTTGTCAGAAGTGCAACAAAGGTAACATCAGATGTCATTGATGCTGCAAGGAATCTTAAGGTAATTGGTCGTGCAGGCTCAGGGCTTGATAATGTGGATATGATTGCTGCGTCAAAGAGGGGGATTGTGGTTATGAATACCCCTGGAGGAAATACTATAACAACTGCTGAACATACAATTGCTTTGATGTTTGCTATCGCAAGAAAGATACCTCAGGCAAATGCCTCCATGGCAAGGGGTGAATGGGAAAAAAAGAGGTTCATGGGTGTTGAGCTATTTAATAAGACGTTAGGAATTATTGGATTAGGTAAGATTGGAACCGAGGTTGCAAAGAGGGCACAGGGCCTTGGAATGCAAGTTATCGCCTATGACCCTTTTTTAAGCGAGGAAATGTCAAAAAAAATGGGCGTTAAAAAGATGGATATTCAAGATGTTTTAAGACAGGCAGATTTTATAACAATACATACGCCTTTAACAGCAGAGACAAAAAATATTATAAATTCAGAGACAATTAAGATAATGAAAAATGGTGTATATATTATTAATTGTGCCAGGGGTGGGATAATAAATGAAAAAGATGTTTATGATGCATTAGAGAGTGGAAAAATAGCAGGTGTAGCGCTGGACGTTTTTGAGATGGAGCCGCCCGTAAACAATCCATTGGTAGGACATGAGAAGGTTGTTTGCACGCCCCATCTTGGGGCTTCCACTCAGGAGGCTCAGGAAAATGTTGCTATAGCTATTTCAGAACAGATAGTTGATTATCTCATCTACGGAACTATCAGAAATGCTGTAAATTTCCCATCAATTCCAGCAGAACAGGTAGCAGTACTGCAACCATACCTGAATCTCGCTGAAAAGATAGGGGGCTTTGCCTCTCAAATATTCGACAATGGTATCATAGAGGTAACCCTTGAATATAGGGGAGATGCCTCTGAACTAAATACATCTCCTGTAACAATAGCAGCTATTAAGGGGTTGCTCACACCAATTCTTCAGGAGACAGTTAACTTTGTTAATGCCCCGATTATTGCAAAAGAGAGGGGCATAGAAGTAAAGGAGACAAAAAGCACAGACGCAGGGGATTATCAGAGCTTGATCACGATGAAGGTTAAATCCCATAAAAAGGATTTATCAATTTCAGGGATGCTTTTCAGTAAAAAAGATCCGAGGATAATCAGAATAAATAATTTTAGTGTAGAGATAGTGCCTGAGGGTAGCATGCTATTCATGTACAATAATGATAGGCCAGGGGTTATTGGCAATATAGGTACCCTTTTGGGCAATAATAATATAAACATTGCCAGGATGCATTTTGGCAGGGAAAAGGCAGGGGGAATGGCAATATCGGTGGTAAATATAGACTCACCTGTATCAGATAAACTTCTGCAGGAAATAAGAAGACTTCCTAACATCCTTGATGTAAAGGTAATAAATCTATAAAAGGTAGTGGCTATAGGCAAAAGGCTTTAATCAACTGCAAGCTCTAATAACTAATTTTTGTTATCGCCTATGCCTCAGCCTGAGAAGAGGTAATTATGTCTACCATTGTAATTGTTGGAGCCCAATGGGGCGATGAAGGAAAAGGAAAGATAGTAGATTTTCTTACAGAAAAAGCTGATATCATTGCACGTTATCAAGGAGGTCATAACGCAGGTCATACAGTTGTAATAAATAATGATAAATATGTCCTTCATCTTATACCTTCAGGGATTTTGCACAAAGGAAAAAGGTGTATTATTGGAAATGGTGTTGTAATAGATCCAGCAGCCCTTATTGAAGAGATAGAAGGGCTGAAAAAAAGGGGATTTGATATTGATGACCGTCTCTACATATCAAAGAATGCCCATCTCATACTGCCCTATCATATAGCAATTGAGAGGGAGCACGAAAATAGTAAAGGAGATAAAAAAATTGGTACTACAGGCAGGGGTATTGGACCATCATATACTGATAAAGTAGCAAGACATGGTATTAGGGTAGTTGATCTCCTAAATCCCAAGATATTTAAGGAAAAATTATTATCAAATCTTAAGATCATAAACTTTTTACTTGAAAAATTTTATCATGTATCTACATTAGATGCTGAATCTATATTTGAGGAGTACATGAGATATGGTGAAAGGATCGACCATTATATAAAAGACACAGATGTAATAATAAATAATGAGCTTAATGCAGGTAAAAATATACTTTTTGAGGGAGCACAGGGGACTCTTTTGGATATTGATCACGGTACATATCCATTTGTCACATCATCAAATACTATAGCAGGAGGTGCATGTACAGGATTAGGAGTTGGTCCTACTAAAATAGATAAAGTATTGGGAGTAGTAAAGGCTTATACAACAAGGGTAGGTGAAGGTCCCTTTCCAACTGAGATAAAAGGGGAGCTTGGAGAGTATATAAGGCAAAGGGGCGGTGAATATGGGGCTACCACTGGAAGACCAAGGAGGTGTGGATGGCTTGATATGGTTGTATTAAATCATGCCATTCGGATAAATGGGTTTTCAGGTATTGCATTGACAAAACTTGATATACTGGATGGCCTGGAGAAATTAAAGATATGTGTAGGTTATAAATACAATGGAAAGATATATGAGGATTTTCCAAAAGAGATAGATATACTACAAAATATAGAACCAATTTATGAGGAAGTAGATGGATGGAAAGAGAGCACACTTGGGGTAAAAGAGTTTGATAGACTACCTTTGAATGCAAGGAGATATATAAGGAAGATAGAAGAAATGCTCAAGACAGAGGTTCAGATAATCTCTACAGGCCAGAGAAGGGATGAGATTATAGTACTTAAAAAACCATTTTAAGGCATGATGTTAAAATACATTAATAATGTTAACCAAATTTCTAAACCTCCTATTTCCTTCTAAATGTCCTATATGTGGGAGTGATTCTGACAATTATAATTACAATCCCCTTTGCACAGCCTGCTGGAGCAGGATTGAGAAATATTCAAACCCTAAATGCGATATATGCGGTATTCCCCTTACTTCCTATTATTCAAAAATATGCGGGGAATGTCTCAAAGAGAGACCACCCTTTTCAAAGGTAATTTATTATGGGATATATAAGGGGAAAAATATAGATAAGAATGATCCTTTAAGCGTTGCTATAAGGTTTTTTAAGTATAAAGGAATAAAGAGGTTATCAAGACCTTTATCCATGCTTGTCTCATCTTTAGATATACCAAAAACAAATGCAATAGTGCCTGTTCCACTTCATAAAAAAAGACTTTTATCCAGGGAATTTAATCAATCTGCATTGATTGCCCATCATTTGTCATCTATATTAAAAACCCGGTTGCTCTTAAATAATCTCTTTAGAGTTAAAAATACCTTGCCTCAGGTATTATGTAAGGATAAAAGGGAGAGACAGTTTAATGTAAAGGGTGCATTTGTTGCTAAGGATGTAAAGGGGTTAGAATTGCTGCTAATTGATGATATTGTTACAGAAAAGTCAACTATTACAGAATGCTCAAAGACCCTTTTAGATGCTGGGGCAAAGAATATATATGTTGTCGCATTGGCTCACTCAATGCCTAAGGAGTAGTTCCTACCTTAAGTGATAAAGATAGGGGAGATTATCAAGTTGCTTACTGATATTGATAAAAGATAATGTTATTTCAATTGCCCTGTTTAAAGGTTTTTAGCTACACCTGCTTTTTATGTATTACTATCCAAGCTTGAAAATACCAAGCCTTTGCTGGTATATTATACATTGATTTGGAATCTTTTTTCTTGATAATGCCGAAGTGGTGGAACTGGTAGACACGCACGTTTGAGGGGCGTGTGGAGAAATCCATGCGGGTTCGAGTCCCGCCTTCGGCACCATATAAATCTCATCTGTACTGAGGATATATCGCTTCTTTTTTGATCTCATCTTTTATCCTCAAATTTATGCTTGAGGCAGATCGCTTTTTATCTGCAATAAAACAGAGGTAGAGTTTTGCTTCACATATTCTTGCAAGATTTATTGCATATCGAGCAGCCATTTCAGGGTTCAGATTTTCTTTTAATTATTGTAGTAAGGATCTTTTTATGCATTATTTATGCAACCCCTATGTGGCTATTATTGTGTTATAATTTTTAGATATGAGGATTATAAGATCACAGAAAGATTTAGCCTTATTTCTTAAAAGACTCAAGAAAAGGGCATCAGGCATCAGTGCAGAGATTGAAAATACAGTCAGGGAAATCCTTGCTGATGTAAGAAGAAAAGGTGATATTGCTGTAAAAAAATATACAAAAAGATTTGATAAACATGACCTTCCTATTAAACTGACCGATTCGGATATCTTAAGGCACTCAAAGGAGGCTGATAAAAAAATAGTAAAGGCACTGGAAATATCAGCCAAAAGGATATGGTCCTTTCATGAGAGACAGAAGGAAACTTCGTGGTCTTTTAAAGAGAAGGATACTCTGCTTGGTCAGCTAATAAAACCGATTGAGAGGGTTGGGGTCTATGTCCCTGGTGGAAAGGCATCATATCCTTCAACTGTGCTTATGAATGTAATACCTGCGCAGGTAGCAGGGGTTAAGGAGATAGCCCTCTGTGTACCAACCCCTTATGGTGAGATAAATCCATATGTAATGGCAGCAATAAATCTCCTAGGTGTTAAGGAGATTTATAGGATAGGCGGTGCACAGGCAATAGGAGCAATGGCATATGGTACAGAGACTATAAAAAGGGTTGATAAAATCGTTGGGCCTGGAAATATCTTTGTTGCAATTGCAAAAAAGATGGTCTTTGGAGAGGTTGATATAGACATGATAGCAGGTCCAAGCGAGATATTAATAATTGCTGATAAAACATCAAATGGGGCATTTGTTGCAGCAGATATGCTCAGTCAAGCTGAGCATGATGAGATGGCATCCAGCATACTTTTAACAGATTCTGATGAACTGATTAAGGATGTATTAGAGGAACTAAATAAACAATTAAATAGTTTAAAGAGAAGGGATATAGCCAAAAAATCGCTATCAAGATATGGTGCAATAATAAAGACAAAAAATATCAAGGAAGCTATAGATATAGCTAATGAGATTGCCCCAGAACATCTTGAGATAATGACAAGGGAACCTCAAAGGGATTTAGAATATGTTAAAAATGCAGGAGCTGTCTTTTTAGGTCAGTGGACACCAGAACCTTTAGGTGATTACTCAGCAGGCCCAAATCATACATTACCTACAGGTGGGACTGCTAGATTTTCATCTCCATTAGGTACATATGACTTTATGAAAAGGATGAGTATTCTTAAGTTTGATAAAAAGGGATTAAGGGATTTAGCTGAGATTGTTGAATCAATAGCTGATATAGAAGGGCTTGAGGCACATGCAAATACAATAAGGATTAGACTTTCCAATAAAAAGTTATCTCCTAATACATAATTAAGCAAAGAGACATGGCATTAAAGACTTTGATGGTGCTTGTGTATAAACAAGAGATTTTCAATTTACCACTAACTATGCGGCTGAATAATTTTAGTTATTATTAAATAACCTCCACATGGTTGTTCTGATTCAGAAGAGACAAAGTCACACCCATCAATAAAGAAATCACACACCTTGCAAATCATTTCTTCCAACTCTTTGTTTATATCTTTTATGTTTGTAAAAAAATCACTCTCTTTCTTTAAATAATTATTAATTGCTTTTAATTCATTTATGGTAATATTTTCCCTTAAGACCTTATATCCACCACAGTATAGTTCATCTCGGCCATCCTTATAATACCTGCAGAAACCCTTACAGATAATCTCTTTATAAAGATCTTCCTTCATTAACCTGTTACCTGCTTAAGCCAATTGAGATAATCCTCTGATCCCTCAATTATAGGAATTGCTATTATCTCTGGTACAGTATAGCTATGGAGTTCTTTTGTACGATTCTTTAGTGTCTCAAAGAGATTTCTATGGGTTTTAGCTATCATTAAAACCTCTGGTTCATCCTCAATCTTCCCCTGCCAACTATAAATAGAGCGTATGTCTTTTACAATATTTATACAGCCAGCAAGCCTTTCTTCAACAAGGGTCTTTGCGATTCTTACAGCCTCTTCCTCATTAGGCGCTGTTATATAGACAACAATTGCATCCATAAACCCTCCATTATAATTTCAAGATCCCATCTTCTAAAAGCAGTATCTCTTTCAGGTCTTTTGTTATTAACTTGACAGTTGGCTTGAAAAAAACATAATCCTGATGAAATGGGGTCATTATCACCCCTCCAAAGGAACTGTTGTCTCCAAAGGCTATATGAATTGTCCCGAGTATCTTTTCTGATTCAAGGATATTATTTGGTCTTTTGGCTCTATCATTGGTCCCTATGCCCATTTCTGCAATATTTCTATTTTCTTGTCTCTCATTTAGTTTTGTTCTTAGATAATCAGCATAAGGGTCATCACCAATAATATCTTCTACATATCCATTCGTAACAGTCAATATAATAGGAGAACCCAACTCATGGGTAGGCGCCCATTCAAGCACCAGCCTTCCATTTGATGTACCTTCAATAGGTGCAAAAAAGGACTCTCCTGCAGGTAGGTTACCAAATGAGCCAGGTTTTGTTAAGATGCCATCATCAGAATATACGGGTCTTCCTCTTTTAGACATACTTATATGTGTTCCATTTGGGGTTTTTACCTCTACTGTATCTGCCTTGTTAATTAATTTTGATATAGCCTTAGTTCTCTTTGATAAATTCTTCCAGTCTACATTCATTGGCCCTTCAAGCATAGATATGTCAAATAAAGGCATACTCGCATATCTACAGCCACAGATCCGAACAAGAAAATCCCTAAATCTCGTGTGACTTGTAGAGTAATTAGAAAGGGCTATAACAACATTTACACTATATTTTTTGTTTTTCTCAATTATTGATTCTGCCTTTTTAATTTCATTGTCTTTTATATCCTTCTCAATAAGTGGTTTTAATAGGTTAGCCCTTTTTAGTTCTTTCAATGCCTTCTCTCCAAAAGCTATACCCCACATCTCCTCAGGAGGCTCTGCGCCATGGCTTGCAGTCGCTGGATATTCATGATAAAGAATCCTCTTTGAAAAACTCTTACCTATTTCAGCAGTTAACAATGCGATATCTCTAAGTCTTTCCCTTCTACAAAGGTCATTTGCTGGGATTATCTCTCTTGGTGAGATTATATCTGTAAATATAAGGACAGTCTCTTCCTTCTTTACAGAGAGATTTGTTTTATATACTGAATAGAGTACCTTTGTAATCATATTCTATTAATCAGAAATTATAAAATTATATCAGACAAATGCAAACTCCATCTGTCTTATCCCCTCATCAGTGAATTTTATAGGATAGCGGTTATCAAAACATGCTGTACAGTAATTTTCTGGATTCGGTATTACCTTTTTTAGTCCATCTATGCTGAGATATGAAAGGCTATCTGCTGTGATATATTTCCTTATCTCTTCTGTCCTGTGGGTAGATGCAATGAGTTCCTGTCTTGTGGGCGTATCTATTCCATAAAAACATGGCCCTACAGTAGGGGGAGAGCTTATCCTCATATGAACCTCCTTTGCACCACCTACCTCTCTTATCATCTTCACGATCTTCTTGCTCGTTGTACCTCTTACTATTGAATCGTCAACAACGATAACCTTCTTGCCCCTCAGAAGATCCCTAACTGGATTGAGCTTTATCTTTACTCCAAAATGTCTTATGGTATGTTTGGGTTCAATAAATGTCCTTCCTATATAGTGGTTTCTTATAAGCCCAAAATCAAATGGGATTCTGCTCTCTTCCGCATAACCTATTGCTGCAGGCACCCCAGAGTCTGGCACAGGGATTACTATATCAGCATCAATATATGACTCCCTTGCAAGCTGTTTCCCAAACTCTTTTCTCATTGTATTTACACAGATATGTTCAAATATATAACTGTCAGGTCTTGCAAAGTAGATAAATTCAAATACACAGAATGCCTTTTTAATGCTTTGTAAGGTATTTATAGATGTAATTCCTAAATCATCTATAATGACCATCTCCCCTGGTTCTATGTCCCTGATATATTGGGCGCCAATGAGATCAAATGCGCATGTCTCTGATGCAATAACATAAGCCCCATCAATTGTTCCTATAGATAAAGGCCTTACCCCATAAGCATCTCTTACTGCTATTAGCTTGTTATTTGTGAGAAAAAGCAGACAAAATGCGCCATTAACACTTTTGACAGCATCTGCTATCCTCTCATGGGGTTTTAACTTGTCTGACCTCGCTATGAGGTGTAGAAAGACCTCACTGTCTGATGTTGATTGAAAGATTGCGCCATCACTCTCTAATTTTTTTCTTAAATATTCAGCATTTATTAGATTCCCATTATGGGCTACCGCAATAGATCCAAGTGCATAGTTTGCTAAAAGTGGCTGGACATTTTTTATTCCACCACCTCCTGATGTGGAATATCTATTGTGTCCTATAGCTATATGACCAGGTAGCCGCTTTAGCCTCTTCTCATTAAAGATATCTGCCACAAGACCTATGGATTTTTCCAATGATAGCCCATTGCCATCAGATGAGCAAATCCCAGCGCCCTCTTGGCCTCTATGTTGCAATGCGTAAAGACCTAAATAGGTGAGATTAGCTGCCTCTGGATGTCCGTAGACCCCAAAAATGCCACATTCCTCATGTATATTATGAAAGGTTAGGTGTGAAGGGATATTACTATCCAAGTTTTTCCTCTTTTTACCTTTTATGTGAATTTATTTTAACATAAACATATGGGCGATTTTAAATTAAAAACCTCTTTTATCCCAAAAGGTGATCAACCAAAGGCAATAGAACAATTAACAGAAGGCATAATTAATGGGATTAAAGATCATACGCTATTGGGTGTGACAGGATCAGGGAAGACCTTTACCATTGCCCATGTAATTGCTAATGTGAACAAGCCTACCATTGTTATTGCCCATAATAAGACACTGGCAGCCCAGCTTTATGGTGAATTTAAAGACCTTTTTCCGGACAATGCTGTAGAATTCTTTGTGAGTTATTATGATTATTATCAGCCAGAGGCTTATATACCCACAACTGATACCTATATTGAAAAGGATGCACTTATTAATGAGGATATAGATAGACTGAGACACTCCGCAACTATGTCTATATTGGAAAGGAAGGATGTGATAGTTGTTGCATCTGTTTCATGTATTTACGGAATAGGCTCCCCCGAAGACTATCTTGGAATGCATTTATTTTTAGAAGAGGGAATGAGGACAAAAAGGGATGATATTTTAAAAAGGCTTGTAGAGATGCTTTATATACGCTCTGATATTGATTTTAAAAGAGGGAGTTTTAGGGTAAGGGGAGATGTAGTAGAAATATATCCCTCCTTTTCCCTTGATAAGGCAGTGAGATTAGAGTTTTTTGGAGATGATATAGATGCCATTTATGAGTTTGATCCATTAACAGGACAAAAGACAAAAAGGATGCAGAGGTTTATTCTTTATCCAAATAGCCACTGGATTACACCAAAACAAAAACTTCACCAGGCATTAGATGGGATTGAACAAGAACTAATTGAGAGGATAAGATATTTTAGGAATAAAGGTGAGATTGTTTATGCCCAGAGGATAGAACAAAGAACGAGATTTGATATGGAGATGTTAAGGGAATTTGGATATTGTCATGGTATAGAGAATTATTCAAGACACCTGAGTGGAAGGTTGCCGGGGGAACCACCTTATACATTAATAGATTATCTTATAAGTGGTCCATCTAAGGGTGATTACCTCATGGTAATAGATGAGTCACATGCAACTATTCCCCAGATAGGAGGGATGTATGAAGGTGACCGTTCAAGAAAACAGACCCTCGTGGATTACGGATTTAGGCTTCCTTCAGCCTTAGACAATAGACCACTTAAATTTGAAGAGTTCGAACATCGCATTAATCAGGTTATCTATGTATCAGCGACGCCTGGAGAGTATGAAATAAAAAAATCAAAGGGACGGATTATTGAACAAATAATAAGACCGACAGGTCTTATGGATCCAAAGATGACAGTAAGACCTGCAGGAGGACAGGTGGAAGACCTCCTTGCAGAAATAAGAAAAAGAGCAGAAAACGGTGAGAGGGTCCTCGTGACTACATTAACAAAAAAGATGGCAGAAGACCTGACAGAGTATTACACAGAATTAGGCATTAGGGCAAGATACCTTCATTCAGATATAGATACCCTTCAAAGGGTTGAGATACTCAGGGACTTGAGATTAGGAGAATTTGATGTGCTTATTGGTGTAAATCTTCTAAGGGAAGGGCTTGATTTACCAGAGGTCTCACTCGTTGCTATTTTTGATGCTGATAAGGAGGGATTTCTCCGTTCAGAACGTTCATTAATTCAGACAGCAGGAAGGGCTGCAAGAAATGTCAATGGTGAGGTTATACTCTATGCTGATAGTATTACCAATTCAATGAAAAGGGCAATAAATGAGACTAATAGGAGGAGAAAGATACAGCAGGATTATAATAGACAGATGAACATAACACCAGAGACAGTAAAGAGCCAGATTAAAGATATACTTAGCTCAATTTATGAAACTGATTATTTTACAGTCCCTACAATCTCTGAGGAGGTTTCCGAATATCAGACTTGCCAATTGAGCGAAGAGAATATAAAGAAGCTTGAATCAGAGATGAAAGAGGCCGCAAAATCATTAGATTTTGAAAGGGCAGCAAAGATAAGGGACAGGTTAAGATCTATAAAGGAGAAAATGATAAAATTAGGGTTTAAAAACCTTTAAGTATGATTTGGGGTGGGCGACGGGGATCGAACCCGCAACACCTGGAGCCACAGTCCAGTGCTCTGCCTTTGAGCTACGCCCACCATTTGCAAAAGTTGTTAGTGTGTAGTGGATAATAAACTGTGCTTATTTAATATTATCATAAATCTGGTATTTTAAACTAAACGCTTTTCTCTCATATCTATTCACTACAAATTTTATTGGCCAAAATTTGCATGGCGCGCCTGAAGGGATTCGAACCCCTGACCCACTGCTTAGAAGGCAGTTGCTCTATCCTACTGAGCTACAGGCGCATGAATTGAATAAAATTTATAATACAGTTAAATAGTGAATAGATAAATCATTAATCATGATAAGATTTCTATTTCTAATAAAAACTATTAACTAATAACTAAATATTGCGAATTTTGCATTGCATAATTTGTATGGTCGGGGCGAGAGGATTTGAACCTCCGGCCCCCTGCGCCCAAGGCAGGTGCGCTACCAAGCTGCGCTACGCCCCGATGGTGGGCAGTGAGAGAATCGAACTCCCGACACGGGGCTTTTCAGGCCCCTGCTCTACCGACTGAGCTAACTGCCCGTTCTTACAAAATAAAATTTTATTACCTTAAAAGTCAAGGTCTTACTATTTAAAATGTGTGTTATTCCTAAAGTCAAGTCACACTTTATTACTACTTTGAAATGTCACATTC
>CAZIMB010000046.1:0-13150 GCA_964540275.1 uncultured Nitrospirota bacterium
CATAAAATTATATGTATCTTAAACACTTTGGCTTAAAAGAATCTCCTTTTTCTATTGCCCCAGATCCACGTTATCTTTACATGAGTCAGCAGCACAGAGAGGCGCTCGCCCATCTTATTTATGGAATGAAGAATGACTGCGGTTTTGTATTGCTTACCGGAGAGGTTGGAACAGGCAAGACAACTATCTTGAGATGCATGCTTGAGCAGATACCAGAAAACGTGGATGTTGCATTTGTTCTAAATCCTAAACTAACTGTTATTGAGCTATTAGAAACCATCTGCGATGAACTAAAAATACCATATCCTAAAGGCAATACAAGTATAAAAGTCTTTGTTGATGCAATAAATACATATCTTCTTGATGCCTATTCAAGAGGTAGAAATACTATCTTAATAATTGAAGAAGCCCAGAATCTGAGCGATGAGGTTTTAGAACAATTGAGGTTGCTTACAAATCTTGAGACAAATGAAAAAAAACTCTTACAAATAATCCTTTTAGGACAACCTGAGCTACGGGAAAGATTATCCAAGCCTGAATTAAGACAGCTTTCACAGAGGATTACTGCTCGTTATCACATAAGACCCCTATCAAAAAAAGATGTGTCAGGTTATATAAAATATCGATTATCAGTAGCAGGCACAGAGGCTCAGATATTTCCACCTAATACAATAGGAACAATATATAGTTTAAGTAATGGTATCCCGAGATTAATAAATATTATATGCGATCGTGCCTTACTCGGGGCATATGTATATGACAGATATACAGTTAACAAAAAAATTATAAAAGAAGCTGCCAAAGAAGTGCTATCTAATGGAGTTGTCAAAAGGCAATTTAGTAACACCTTTAAGTATTCAGTTTCATTTTTACTATTGATTCTATCTGGCTTAATAATCCTTAGCTTATATCTTAATAATAGGAATATTTCGTTGATAGATACTACTGCATTTTCAAAACCTGTAAAAGAGACCACAGAGCCAGTTGATAATGCCCAAAAATATAATAAGTTAAAATGGCTTCTTAACTTCCCTATTGAGAAAAGCAAAGAAAAGGCATTTCAATCATTATTTAAAAAATGGAATATTTCATATCAATTTAAAGACGGAGATGAATGTCTTTTTGCAGAATCAAAAGGGTTAGGATGTCTAATAGGAAAAGGTAGTCTAAACAATATAATAGCGTTAAATAGACCAGCTGTATTAAAACTGCTTGATGAGTCTGGTAAAGAGTCTTATACCACACTTTTTTCTATAAAAGACAGCCAGGCTGTTCTTATCATTGACAATAAATATATAGCTGTTGATATTAAAGAATTAGGTCAATATTGGAGCGGTGACTTTATAATCCTCTGGAAACGACCATTAGATTATAAGACTTCTCTCAGACCAGGAGAAAAAGGCAAATTAGTAAAATGGTTAAATGAAATGCTATCAATCATTACAAAGGAAAAAATTGAACAAAATGATAACCCTGTTTATGATGAAAAGCTTGTAGGAGAGGTAAAGAAATTTCAAATCTCTAAGGGATTGATACCTGATGGGATTGTAGGTCCTCAGACTATCATTCATATTAATAATACGGTTGGTAGTGATGAGCCTTTATTATTAAAATAAAGAAATTAGCTATCTTAAAATTTATTATTACAAAGGAGAAGAAATGTCTTATATACTCGATGCATTGAAAAAGGCTGAGAAGGAACGGCAAAAAGGAAATATCCCTGGTATATTGACAACTCACGATGTAGTGTTGAAAGAGGCACGTTCATATCCTATTCTGCCATATCTTTTTATAGCACTACTGCTTATCTCTTGTATATTTCTTTTCTTTTTAATCTTTCACTCAAAAAAATTTAGCAACATCTCAAATATAAAAAATCTTGAAATTAATTTGAAATCAAATTCTGCTGAGGTGATTGAGAATAATAAAAAATCAAATATTACGATTACCTCTTCTGTAAAACCACCTGACAAAACATCAAAAGAGTCTGCTACAGAACTTACAAAAAACCTGCCGTCTATTCAAATTGAACCATCTGCTATAAACAACAAGCCCGAGTCAAGATCAGAAACCGAAACAAAATCTATTGTTGACAAAAAGATATATCAACTGAATGAACTTCCATCTTCCTTACAGCAAATGCTACCTCCTTTCTCTATATCCGTTCATATTTATTCTGAAGAACCTGCCTCCAGGTTTATAAAAATTAATGGGATTTCGTTGCGTGAGGGTCAGGACTTGACTCATGGATTAAGGGTTCAAGAAATAACAAAGGATGGTGTTATTTTTCATTATCAAAACTACCTCTTCTTTATTGGATTAAAGCAGGATTAATTTCTCTTTTCAGGCATTCTAAATGTTAGTATAACCTTTGTACCCTCACCATGTATAGGCACTATACTGATTCTACCATTGTTTTTTCTTACTGCAAGACGGGCTATTGACAAACCAAAGCCTGTTCCAAATTGCTTTGTTGAATAGAATGGAGAAAACATCCTGACAATGTCCTCACTCCTTGGGGGTATGCCTGTATTAAATATCTCTATTCTTAGAAGATGTTTAATAAATTCATCAACAAGGGACGAGATTCTGATCAATGGTCTTGCTGGATCAATTGCCTCGAGGCAGTTTTGTAAAAGATAAAAAAACACATTTTCTATCTCCTTTTCATCCCCTAATATAGTATTACCTTTTGGATCAAGTTGGATATCCAGATTAATATCTTTAAATTTTTCCCTGATCTGCAACCTATCAATTGCACGGTTAATAATCTCCTCAAGAGATAACTCACTTATTTTTGATTCTTCAATAGACATATCCACATATACGCTAATATCATTTACCATATTTTCACATGATGAACTCTCTAATATTAATGTCTCATATACATTATATTCAGGTTCAGTATAATCAATCTTTTTCTGGAGTCTTTTTAGATTCCCACCTATAATGGTTATCCGATTTCTTATCCTATCTGCAATGCCCCTCATTATCTCTAAATCACACCTTGTGGCATATTCAATATATGCATTTGTCTCAACAAGTATACAATAATCTATTCTTTTATCTACTATATTACTTATATTTTGTCTATTCTCTAATGGTATATCCGATTGAATAATCTCCTGACAAAATCTCCTTGCTAATGAGAATCCAACATTAGAATATCTCTGATCAAGATTAACATCAACATGCTTTATGCCTATTCTCCACAAATAATCTGAGAAAAAATCCTGGGAAGTTTTTGTAAATAATAATTCAAACCATTTTGCCCATGCCTTTTTAAGTTGATCAGGTCTTTCGAGGGATTCAATGAGATTTTTTGTCTCTGAAATGTCAATAAAAAAATTATAAAAATGATTAGCAAAATCATCCCTCTTTTCTATAAATGTATATCTGAAAGGTTCTAACTCATTCCATTCATCTTCACTTATATCAAAAATCTCCTTGAATAGGAATTTCTTATATAAAATAATGTCCATCAAAGATCTCCTTAATGGTTTTAGAATTTAATATATTATCAAATATATCAATAAAAGCTTTTTTATATCAAATTATATTTACGTAAGAATCTAAAATTTCGTGATGGTGCATCAGATTTAATTTAAGCAGGTGTTTTTATAACCACCCTTTCATGCAATGTCTCACTTTACCTTTTTATCAAAAAAGAGGGGTTCACCATAATTAATAGGTATTATTTTCCTCAGATAAGCCTTGCTCTTTTATCATATAATAAAATGCTTACTTTATGTACTAAAAAAATAATGCTAAAATAAATATATGAAGCTTTTAATGCACATATGTTGTGCTCCCTGCGCTGTCTATCCAGTAAAAACTGTTTTACAAAGGGGGATTGATCTTCATGGGTTATGGTTTAATCCAAATATACATCCATTCACTGAATATGATAAGAGATTAGACTCATTAAAAAAATTAGGCAATTTATGGAACCTCAAGATAGAATATATTGATTATTATGGACTTATTGAGTTTCTTAGAAATGTCTCTGGCAATGAAACAAATAGATGTGAATATTGTTATAAGGTAAGATTAGAAAAAACAGCAATTAAAGCAAAGGAGATGAATTTTGATGCATTCACATCAACTTTATTAGTTAGTCCATTCCAGAAATTTGATATGCTTATTAATCTTGGAAAACTTTTTGAGAGTAAATACGATATAGAATTCATTTCTGAGGATTTCAGGTCTGGTTTTAAAAAAGGTAGAACTCTGTCAAAAGAAATGGGTCTATATCAACAAAAATATTGCGGCTGTATTTATTCAGAGTTGGTAAGGTATAATAAAAATATTTTAAATATTTTACCAATTTAACTTTATAAATCCCTATTAGTCAAATGGATAGTCTTCAATACATCGGGAAGTTTCTTGTTATAAGTGGAATAATTATAATCATTTTAGGGACGATTTTGATCCTTTCTGGTAAAATCCCATTTATAGGGAGATTGCCAGGAGATATAATTATACAAAAAAAGAATTATACTATATATATACCCATTGCAACGAGCATAATTATTAGTGTTTTATTAACCCTGATTCTATGGATAATAGGTAGAAAATAATGAAGAGATTAATTGATATTTTAATATTAAAAATATCCATATTTATTTTTCTCTTATCTGCGTTTAATCCCCTTCCATTATTAGCTGATACAACAATTCGTATCCTACTCCTTGACAGCAAAAATTCAAATCTGCCCCATAGAAACGAAAAATTAGAGAGGATTAACAACATAAACGAGGAAACCATTTTTAATGGTTTAAGATATTCAGGAATCATAGAGGTTTGGAAGGGAGAGAAGGGATTATATGTAATAAATGAGGTAAATCTTGAAGATTATATAAAAGGTGTTGTTGCTGGTGAAGTTGGCTCTAATTGGGAAATAGAGGCTCTGAAGGCACAGGCCGTTGCAGCGAGGACATATGCAATATATCAAAAAACAAATGGATCGCAAAATTCACTATACCATATAACATCATCAGTGCTTCATCAGGTCTATAAAGGCGGCAATATACCAGAAAATATTTCAAAGGCAGTAAATGATACAAAGGGTGAAATATTGACCTATGATGGCAAACCTATCATTGCCTTTTATCACTCAACAAGTGGGGGGATTACAGAAGACCCTTCCGAGGTTTTTGGGAAGAGTTACCCATATTTAAGGCCTGTTGAAACAACCTGTGAGATATCACCATTTTATATCTGGGAGAAAAGGATATCCCTATCTGATATCGAAAAAGCCACTAATATAAATAACATAAAGGATATAAAAATAGACTCTTACACTGTTTCAAATAGGGTAAAAACATTTAAAATTATATCTGACTCAGGAGAACATAGCTACCTTGCTAAGGATATGAGAAAAAATTTAGGTTGGGACAAGCTACCCAGTACCCTAATAACAAATATAACTAAAGACAAAGATATTTATATATTTGAAGGCAAAGGATATGGCCACGGCGTTGGCATGTGTCAATGGACTGCCCTTGATATGGCAAAAAAAGGTATGAACTATAGAGAGATACTTTCTAAGTTTTATCCTAATACCACTATTGTTTTAGTTGATTCCATTGAATAAATTACTACATCAATGAAGATATCTGACTTTGACTTTTACCTCCCTAAAAATCTAATTGCCTCAAAACCTCTTGAAAAAAGAGATCAATCAAGACTTCTTATCCTTCACGAAAATGGAGAGATTGAGCATAAAAGTTTTTCTTCTATTGTTGAATATTTAAAAGAAGGTGATATCCTACTTTTGAACAATACCAAGGTCTACCCTGCACGCATCTTAGCTACAAAGTCAACAGGTGAAGAGATTGATATTTTATTTGTCAAAAATTTAGAGAGAGATAATACATGGGAAGTAATATTTAAAGGAAAATTTAATGGAATTATAACTATTGGAAAAAACATAAAGGCAGAGGTATGGACAGAAAAGGGTCTTAATAACAAAATAAACAGGTTTTTAAAATTTTTAGATCTTGAATCAAAAAATATGGATGATTTTTTCTGGAAATATGGACAGATGCCATTACCACCCTATATAGAGAGGACACCTAATGAAGAAGATAAAATAAGATACCAGACTGTCTATGCTGAAAAACAAGGGTCCATAGCAGCTCCTACAGCAGGACTTCATTTTACAGAAGACCTTCTTAAAAAGATTGAGGACAAAGGAGTATTGATAAGAAAGCTGACTCTACATGTAGGTATTGGAACCTTTAAGCCTATCTATTCTGAATCAGTCAGAGAACATAAAATGGATCCAGAATATTTTGAGATTAAAAGGTCTCTTATAGATGATATATATGGGGCTAAAAGGTCCTTTAGAAGAATTATAGCTGTAGGCACAACTACCACAAGGGCAATAGAGGGTTATTTTTCTGGTAAATATTCAGTTATAAATAGTGAGTTATCTGATACTATAAAGGGAATGACAGATATTTTCATATACCCTGAATATAAATTTAAGGTTATTAACGGCCTTGTTACTAATTTTCATCTGCCCCGATCTACTCCGTTAATGCTGCTTTCAGCATTTTGTGGCTTTGAAAATATGATTAAGGCATATAATGAAGCTGTAAAGAGGGGTTATAGATTTTTTTCCTATGGTGATGCTATGCTTGTTTTAAAGGACCCAAAAATATAAAATAAAAAAATTCATCAATAAAATTTTTGAAAAAAGAAAGATTTATAAAAAAATAATGAGAGAAAATATAGTTGAAATAGAACTGGACGAAGAAAAGGAGTATCCCTTTCTCCACGGTGGTCTTGATAAGACCCTCAAGGCAGTAGAAAGCCTCCTCGGTGTTACAATTAGCATCAGGGGAAATAAACTATTTATTCAGGGGGAGGATAGCTATATATATAAGGCAGAGAGATTAATAGATGAGATGAGAGAGATTAACAAAAAAGGATATATGCTGAGACCCGAAGATGTATCTTATGCTATAAGGTCAATATCTGAAGGGAATGAGGTCTCAATAAAGGAACTCTTTAAGGAAAGCATCCCTGTTCCCTCAAAAAAAAGATTTATTATTCCAAAGACAGAAAATCAAAGGATTTATCTTGATGCAATAAATAAATATGATATAGTATTCGGGGTAGGCCCTGCAGGGACAGGTAAGACCTACCTTGCAATGGCTATGGCTATAAATGCATTTCTAACAAAGCAGGTGTCAAGGATCGTTCTTGTAAGGCCAGCAGTTGAGGCAGGAGAAAAGCTTGGATTTCTTCCAGGGGATATAGCAGAAAAAGTAAGTCCCTATTTAAGACCATTATATGATGCATTATTTGACATGATGGATATTGACAAAGCCACCAAATTAATTGAAAGAGGCATTATAGAAATAGCCCCTCTTGCATTTATGAGGGGTAGGACATTAAATGACTCCTTTGTCATACTTGATGAGGCACAAAATACAACCCCTGAACAGATGAAGATGTATTTAACAAGGCTCGGTTTTGGCTCAAAAACAGTTATTACTGGAGACATAACGCAGATAGACCTTCCTGCAGGCAAGACATCAGGACTTATTGAGGCATTAAAGGTGCTTAAAGACATTGAATCCATAAAAATTATTTATTTCACAGAACAGGATGTAGTAAGACACAGGCTTGTGCAGGAAATAGTCAAGGCATATGAAAGATATGAAAAACGGAATCCAGAAGGGTAACATCAAAAAAACAGGTAAAATATCAAATTATCTTCAGGACTACAGAAAAAAACACAGTGATGAGCTAACAAAGACATCTGTGCTTATCTTATTCAGTCTCTTGTCTGCATTAGTAATTCAAAAAAAATTGGCCTTTGGTTCTTTTTTGGGGAGCTTTTTTCTTATTCTAATCATTCTTCTTATCTTTTATAAGGACATAAAGAGATATAAACCATCCTATCTAAAAGACCATAAAATGTTGCTTCTTCTTGCTATTCTCGTCACTGGAACTCTTATGACAAGCAAGATATTTGAATATATACTATATGGTTTACACAAAGGTCTAAGCTTCCAAGATGACATATCGTATATATTCGGCATTCCTATTCCAATAGGTGCAATGTTAGTGACTCTTATGTTTGACTTTCATACAGCTATAATATTCTCTTTTGTAATGAGTCTTATTACTGGAATATGGTTAGATAATCCCCTATATAATGTCTTTGCATTTATTGGAAGCCTTACAGCAGCATTCAGTGTTATAAGATGCAAAAAGAGATCCGCCTTAATAAAAGGCGGACTTTATGTAAGCGCTGTTAATATTATAACTTCCTTTATAATTTTAATCTTGCAGGGAAATTTCTCTGCAAACATCTTAGCTTCAGCATTTTTATTCTCTGCAATATCAGGCATCCTTGTTACCTCAATAGTCTCAATAGTCTTGCCCTTTTTTGAGTATGCCTTTGGCATTACAACAGATATAAGCCTTATTGAATTATTAGATCTTAACCAACCCCTTATGCATAATCTTATGGTAACAGCCCCTGGAACATACCATCACAGCGTAATAGTTGGAAACCTTGCAGAGGCAGCAGCAGAAGCAATAGGTGCAAATCCTTTACTAACAAGGGTAACAGCTTACTATCATGATATAGGCAAGATAAAGATGCCAGAATACTTTATAGAAAATCAATCAACTACCGTAGGTAAACATGATAAATTAACACCCCATATGAGCAGCATGATATTAATATCCCATGTAAAGGAAGGATATGAATTAGCGAGGCAATACAAATTGCCAAAATCTGTAATTGATGTCATTCAGCAACATCATGGCACAAGTCTAATAACATATTTTTACAAAAAGGCACTCGAACAACAATCAACGCATACTTTAAAGGAAGACTACCGATATCCTGGACCTAAACCACAATCAAGGGTTGCAGCTATCGTCATGATGGCTGACGCGGTAGAGGCAGCATCAAGGACACTGACAGATGCCACACCTGCAAGGATAGCAGCCCTAGTAGATAAGATAATCAATAACATCTTTCTTGACGGACAGATTGATGAATGCGAACTTACCCTTAAGGATATTTCTGAGATTAAAAAGAGATTTACCTTTATTTTGACCAGCATCTTTCATAAAAGAATAGCATACCCTGACATTGAGCATGGCATGGCAAAAAAAATCAAGACAAATGGAGATAGTTATGAGAATGGAGGTTTCGTTAAAGAACAATCAGAGGTTGATACGGATAAATCCGCTGAAGCCAAAGAATATAATAAAAAAGGCATTGATGTATCTCAGAGATAACCATTATATCCCCCCTTTTTCATCAGTAGAAGTTAGCCTTGTATTTGTAAATGACAAAAAAATGAAGAGATTAAATCTTCTTTATAGAGGAAAGGATAAAACAACAGATGTGCTTTCCTTTCCACAAGTTAGTTTAGAAATAAAGAAGGGTATAAAAAATCATCAATGTTCTGAAATTCTACTCGGGGATATAATAATAAATATCCATCAGGCAAAAAGACAGGCTGATGAACAGGGAATTCCATTATATAGAGAAGTAACTTGGCTTTTAATCCATGGCCTTCTTCACCTACTTGGATATGATCATGAGAAAAACAGATATCAGGCAAGGAAGATGAGAAGGCTTGAATCAGAAATAATAGAAGGGATAGCTTAGGCTACTTTTTTTCTCCATGCCAACTTATTGAGACCATTTATATATGCCTTTGCTGCTGCAACTATAATGTCTGTATCAGAGCCCTGTCCCCTAACAGTCAATCCATCCTCCTTAAGGATAACAGAGACCTCACCAAGGGCATCTGTTCCTCCTGTAATACTTTTTACCTCAAACTTTATCAACTCGCTTTTAGTTTGGGTAATCGCAGCAATCGCCTTATAGGTTGCATCAACAGGACCATCTCCATGCTCTGTTTTTTCAACAATACTGTTATTCACCCTAAGTTTTATATAAGCTTTAGGCTTTATCTGGAGACCGCTTGAAACAGAAAGATCTATTAAACTATAAGTTTCAGGTATTTTAGATATACCTTCTGATACAAGAGCAATAATATCATCATCATATATGTCCTTTTTCTGGTCTGCAAGATGTTTAAATCTCTTAAAAGTAGCCTCTATCTCCTCTGGGGTTAAATCAAATCCAAGTTCCCGTAATCTTGTCTTAAAGGCATGTCTTCCAGAATGCTTCCCAAGTATAAGCTCACTCTTCTGTAGACCTATATCCTCAGGTTTTATAATCTCATAAGTCATCTTTTCTTTCAAAAGTCCATCCTGATGTATTCCAGATTCATGGGCAAAGGCATTTGCACCAACAATTGCCTTATTAGGTTGAACAGGTATGCCTGTTATCCTTGTAACCAACCTGCTTGTGCGAATTATCTCTTTTGTATTTATATTTGTATCTGCCTGATAAAAATCCCTACGGGTTTTCAATGCCATTACAACCTCTTCCATAGAGCAATTTCCTGCCCTTTCACCTATGCCATTAATAGTACACTCTATCTGACCCGCTCCATTTAAGACAGCAGCAAGGGAATTCGCAACAGCCATTCCAAGATCATTATGGCAGTGAACAGAGATAACAGCCTTATCATTAATTCTATCTTTAATCTTTCTTATAAGATTTCCAAATTCCTCAGGAATGGCATAACCAACAGTATCTGGTATATTTACTGTAGAGGCGCCTGCCTCTATAACAGCCTCTATAAACTCTAGAAGATAACCTATATCTGTCCTTGTAGCATCCATGGGGGAAAATTCCACATCCTGTACAAGGCTCCTTGCAAATTTAGTCATCTCAATTGAGCGCCTTAACGCCTCATCTCGGCTTATCCTATATTGATATTTTAGATGTATATCAGAGGTTGAATGAAATGTATGTACCCTTTTTTGAGGAGCATCTTTTATAGCTTCAAAGGCCCTTTTTATATCCTCCTCCTTTGCCCTTGCAAGAGCTGCTATTGTCACGCCAGACACCTCATTAGCAATCCTCTGAACCGCATCAAAATCACCTTGAGACGCGATAGGGAAACCAGCCTCTATAATGTCAATTCCAAGCCTAACGAGCTGTTTAGCAAGTTGAAGCTTTTCATCAACATTCATTGAAGCCCCTGGTGACTGTTCACCATCTCTCAATGTTGTATCAAATATCTTTATTATTCTCATAGAGTATCACAAATAATAAGATGCAAAATCTAATGTTAAAATCAAGATCTTACTATACTTCTACTTTGGTCTATATTCTTTAACCTCCTCCTTTTTATGAATAAAATAATATTCTCAATTATACCCCATATAAGGTATGCCATTGCAAATACAAATATTGCTATTGATGGATGTATAAGCAGAAAAAAAAGTATGATAACAAAAACTATGAGGACCCAAAATGGTTTTTTTTCTCTAAAATCAATCTCTTTAAGTCCGTGATAGCGAAGGGTGCTTACCATTAATAAAGAAAGCAGAATCGTTATAATAGGGAAAAATAGATTTTTATCTGGTATACCTGTATAAAACTCATAATAAAATATGACAATTGACATCAGAATGGTAGCTGCTCCAGGAATAGGCATGCCCTTAAATGCCTTAGATCCAGGCATATCAACCTGTATATTAAACCTTGCCAGTCTTAATGCACCACACGCTACAAAGAGGAATGCTGCTGCCCATCCTAATCTACCAAAGGGTGCAAGGGACCATTTATATATTATTATAGCTGGTGCCAAACCAAATGCCACAAGATCAGAAAGTGAATCTAGCTCTATCCCAAACCTTGTAGTAGTATTTGTTAATCTAGCTATCCAACCATCAAGCCCATCAAATATATTAGCAAGAACTACAGCCCATGCAGCATGAAGGAAATTTCCATTTATTGCTGAAAGGATTGCAAAAAAGCCACAAAACATCCCGCAAAGGGTTAGTGCATTTGGCAAAATATATATCCCCTTTTTTGGGTTTTTTTCAAGATTTTTTTTAAATTGGGTCATTTGTTAATATTATAATCAAAAATTATCTTAATTTCTTAAAACTAAAGTAATCCACCTTTCATCATTGATTCTTTCTAATAAATAAAGTCCAAGGCTCTCCATCTTATTTATCACATCAGTCTCCTGCCCCTTAATCATTCCAGAAAGGATACAGTAACTATCTTTATTAAGAAGTGATGCAATATGAGAGGCGTGTTGGATAAGTGTTTCTGATATTATATTAGCTACTATTAAATCAAATCTTCCACTTAACTCTGTTATGCTTCCATGAATAAATTTAATATTATCCAATTTATTTAGCCTTGCATTTCTCTCCGATGCCTCAATAGCAAGCTCATCAATATCAATACCAATTGCATGTCTGAATCCTAATTTCAAAGCAGCAATAGCGAGAATACCAGTACCTGTTCCGAAATCAAGTAAACTTCCTTTGTTACATATCTTTGAAAGTCTTTCTATAAGATAAAGGCATGTCCTTGTTGTCTCATGATGCCCTGTTCCGAAAGCCATACCAGGATCAATTATAATATTTATCCTTCCACCAACATCCTTTTCCCAAGGAGGTATTATTGCTAAGGATTCCCCTATTTCAATTGGTCTGAATCTCTTTTTCCAAGACTCATTCCAGTCCCTTTCTCCAATAAATTGATAATTATAGGATATATTTTCATCAAGACCAGATTGAGATAATATTTCTCTGCTAGTCTTTATGCCCTCTATAATTTTCTGGATGCCTATTATATCAGAAAAATAGGCTATAATATTGCTCTCATTATCTATTACTCCGAGACAGCCTATTGCCCTCATATGCTCTATAAAGGCATCCATAGACTCCCTTGCTATTTTGATATTAAATTCGTAATATCCCATGAATCTAAAACTATGCAAAATAATTTAAATTTTCTTACCTTCATTACTATCGATGGTAATTTGATAGATTATATTTATAACCTTTCGCTTGTATATAATCAAACACTTTCTAAAGGCTTTATGCTATACCTGTTTTGCTAAATTACATTTTAAAATATAGAACATTGCCATTTTAACATATTCAAAAAACTAAAAAATTTTTTTAAATTATATGGTAATATCTTTTCAAAAACACAGTCTATATACCTACACTTAAATGTGGTTACTATTTTAAAATGTCACACTTAATTACTAATTTAAAATGTCAC
>CAZIMB010000047.1:0-9399 GCA_964540275.1 uncultured Nitrospirota bacterium
CCTTTAATGGAGAGGCCTTAAATGCTGCTGGCTTCAGGTATTGGAGACTCTAAACTATCCGCCTATCTTTGACATGGGTTTTAGGTGAGTAAGGGAATTCTCTTGGTCTAAGGAGTGCCCTTTAGGCTTTATCTCTATGGATAGCCTCAAGAGCCTCTCTATTTCATTATCTGATGCGCCACATCTTATTGCTGATTTTAGATCTATCTCTGTCTCAGAGAATAGGCATGGCCTGAGTTTTCCATCAGATGTCAGTCTAAGACGATTGCAGGAACTGCAGAAGTGGTGAGTTATTGGGCTTATGAATCCTATTACCCCTGGAGCACCCTCAAATCTAAAATATCGAGCAGGACCAAATCTGCGTATCTTTAAAGGAATCAGGGTGCCAATCTTTGATACCCTCTCTTTTATTTCCTCAGTGGGTATATATTTTTCATGGTTCCATATCTCCTTTGCACCTATTGGCATAAATTCTATAAACCTCACATTGTAAGGGGTCTTTAATGTAAGCCTTGCAAATTCCTCTATCTCATCATCATTAAATCCCCTTATTGGAACCATGTTTATCTTTATAGGCAAAAGCCCTGTTTTTTCTGCCTCATGAATTCCCTCCCAAACTCTGTTTATATCTCCACCCCTTGTTATTTCCTTGTATCTTTCAGGGCAGAGAGAGTCTAAGCTCACATTGACCCTTCTTAGCCCAGCCATAGCAAGAGGCTCTGCATATTCTTTTAGCAGGATGCCGTTTGTTGTAAGACTTATGTCCTCAATGCCCTTTATGTTGTTTATGGATGATACAAAATAGGCAAGGTTTTTTCTAATGAGTGGTTCCCCGCCTGTAATCCTTATCTTTCTTACCCCTAGTCTTGCTGCAATTGCTATTATCCTAATAATCTCTTCGTATCTAAGAATCTCTTTATGATTAATAGGTCTTATCCCTTCTGAAGGCATGCAGTAGATGCATCTTAAATTACATCTGTCTATTATTGATATGCGGATGTAATCTATAATCCGATCGTATCTATCTTTTATCATTGACATGGGTTTGGATTATCTCTTTTTTGCCGGAGGGCTGGCAGGTTTTTGGGATATCTCTGAGATCTTTTTCTTTGCAAGCCTTGCCTCAGATGAGTCGGGATATCCATCTATAATCTTTTCTAGAAGCACCTTGCCCGTTTTTTTGTCACCAAGCTCTATAAACGAGTATGCCTGCTTAAGCTTTGCTGTCTTTACCTTTTCATGGGTAGGATATTTTTTTAGAAATGCCTCATATGCGAGTATGGCATCTTCATATTTTTTTTCTGCATAATAGGCCTCACCTATTAAAAAATAGGCCTTTGGTATTGATGAATGGTTTGGGAATTCCTTTATAAGCCTATCAGATAGAATCCTTGCCTCTTCGTATCTCTTTTCATTGAAGGCAAGCTCGGCATTATCATAGAGTTTTGTTGGGTCATTTGATTCAGATTCTGGTTTTTTTTCTTGTACTTTTGGTGTCTCTTGTGATTGTTCTCTCTTTTCAATTTTTTCAAGGGTTATGGATAATAGCGCAAGTTTTGATTTAGCCTCTTTAATCTCATTTTCTAAGGCATTTATTTTTGCGAGGAACACCTCTCTTTCAGAGAGGTGTTCCTTTACTGTTTTATCCATGAAGTATTTATTCTCTTCAAAACGTCCTTTTAGAGTCTGTAGTTCCTTTGATAAATCAGAGGTCTGGGAAAGGATAGTTGAAAGGCTCTCCCTTATAGCTATAAGGGAATATTCCTTTACAACACCCTCTGTGCGATCTTTTAAGGCAGATACATCTTTGTTTATTTCTGAAAGAGCAATCTTTAAATCTGCCATATCCCTCCTCTGGCTATTAACCTCAGACTGAATGTTTGCCAAATTATTTCTAACTGCATCAAGATCGGATGTAGTAGCACACCCAGTCAAGTAGAGTAAAAGGTGAAAGACAAATAAAGATAAGGGTATAAATGAGAGTCTACGAGGTTTTGAAGGGGTGCAAAATGGGAGAATTCTAATCATTTAGTTGCCTCGATTAAAACAAAGTGGGCCCTTCTATTTTTCATCCAGCATTCCTCTGTCTGTTCAAGACATACAGGTTTTTCTTCTCCGTAGCTTATTGTTTCTATACGGGACTTAGGCACACCAAGAGATACAAGGTATTCCTTAGCTGAGTTAGCCCTCCTATCACCAAGGGTTAGGTTATATTCATTTGTTCCCCTCTCATCACAATGACCTTCTATTATCAAGTTTATTCCCTTGTTTTTTAGAAGGAGAGAGGCAACCTCTTTTAATGTCTCTTTTGCTGAATCAGTTAAATCATAACTGTCAAAATCAAAGTAGATATCCCTTATCCTTGTCTGTAATTCCTTTGCAGAGGGTCTTAATTCAGCAGGCTGAACCTTTGCCAAGTCACGCTCTGTTATAGTTTCCTTTGGTAGATCAGTAGGTATAGTAGAATCTTCTTTTGTTCCTGTTCTGTCAACTACACGAGATGAGGTATCTCTATCTTTTAAATCCTCTTTTTGTTCTATTACTGAAGCACCTGTTGCTATTTTTTTCTGTGCACATCCACCAATTATAGCAATGCAAAAAATGACAAATACCAAAATTAACGCCCTTTTCATTTTGCCCCCTATTTTTTAAAGATTAATGTCTTTTAAACAAAAGCCCATCTCAAAATATGATAATCCTAATAGGTTATAATAAAGTAATTAGTAATTTTGTATCAAATTATCCGTACTATAATCCTTCTATGTCTTGGACCGTCAAACTCACAAAAGTATATAGATTGCCATGTACCTAATTGGGGCTTGCCATCTGCTATTATTACAAACAATGATACACCAACTATAGTTGATTTAATATGAGCAGCAGAATTACCTTCCCTATGCTGGTAATCACCCTCAAAGGGAATGAGCTTATTCAGCATAGTAATGATATCCCTTTTTACTGAAGGATCAGCACCCTCATTTATAGTAATACCAGCTGTTGTATGGGGAACATATATATAACAGATGCCATCTTTTATACCAGACTCTGAGATGGCTTGCTGGATATCATCTGTAATGTCAATAAATTCGATCCTTGACTTGCTTTTCAAAGTAAGGGTCTTGAACACCTTTCAGGTCCTCCAGTATTCTTGATACAGTCTTCTTTAATATAGGATGAATCTTATCGCCTGCAATTTCAGATAAAGGCATAAGAACAAACTCCCTTTTATGAAGCAATGGATGGGGAATCTTAAGTTCTTTCATATCCAATACTATGTTATTATAAAATAAAATATCAAGGTCAATAATCCTTGGCCCCCATTTTATTGTATCTTTTCTTCCCATTTCCTTCTCTATTTTTTTTAATGTGTCTAATAATTCTTGAGGAGAAAGTTCTGTCTCTGCCTCAACAACCATATTGATAAATTTGGGCTGATCCTTTACTCCCCATGGTTCTGTCTCATACATAGAGGATTCGTTTTTTATAACTATACCCACTTCCCTCATTTTTTTAATTGAATTTTTACAATTGGCCTGCCTATCTCCAATATTTGAGCCAATGCCGATATAAGCTATAGCCATAGCTTAAATAATCTTCCTGATTCTCTCTACTGCCTCTTTTATTCTCTCAACTGATTGCGTAAGTGCAAATCTTATATACCCCTCCCCAGGCGAACCAAAACCGACTCCTGGGGTTCCAAGCACACCTGCCTTTTCAAGGAGATGTGCTATAAATGTTGTAGAGTCAAAATTAGAAGGAACCTTAGCCCATAGATAAAATGTTGCTTTTGGTTTTTTTGCTTTTAAGCCAATCTTAATGATTCCTTCATACAAGGCATCTCTCCGCTCTTGATATATTTTTCTTATTTTGGATAAAAGGGTATCCTCTGTTTGGAGAGCTGTGATTGATGCCTCTTGTATTGCCTGAAAAACACCCGAATCAAGATTGGTTTTTACTTTACCAAGACCTGATATAACCTCCCTATTTCCTACAGCAAAACCTATCCTCCAACCAGTCATATTATATGTTTTAGAGAGGGAATGAAATTCTATGCCCACTTCTTTAGCCCCTGGTATCTGAAGAAAGCTTAGGGGTTTTTCTTCATCATAATATATTTCAGAATATGCAGCATCATGACAAATAATTATGTTGTATTTTATTGCAAGATCTATTGCCTCTTTATAGAAATTTTCAGTGGCTATGGCAGAGGTAGGATTGTTTGGATAATTAAGAAACATTAATTTTGCCCTTTTTAAAACATCCTCTGGTATTTCCTTAAAATCTGGGAGGAAGCCATTTTCTTCCCTAAGAGGCATTATATATGACTGTCCTCCGGCAAATATTGTTCCGATAGGATAAACAGGATAACCAGGTGATGGGACAAGGACAACATCTCCTGGATTTATAAATGCAAGGGGGATATGTCCGATGCCTTCTTTTGATCCGATAAGGGATAATACCTCTGTTTTTGGATCAAGGCTAACATTGAATCTCTGCTCATACCATTTTGCTACAGCCATTCTATAAGAGTACATTCCTTCATAGGAAGGGTAACGATGATGCTCTGATTTTTCAACAGCCCTTTTCATAGCTTCTACAATATGATTCGGGGTTGGTATATCAGGATCCCCTATGCTTAAGTCTATGAGGTCAACCCCTTTTGAAATAGCTTCCTGTTTCATTTTGTCAATAGTAGCAAAGAGATAGGGTGGTAAATTTCTTATGCGGTCTGCAAATTCGATTTTGATCATTACAATTCCTCCAGGGCCTTAATATTATGCAAAATGATTATTTTATAGTATGAATATTATAAAGGTCAAAACTACTAACCATAAAAAGACATTAATTTATAAATGCCTTGATATCATGCTAGATTTGCTTGATTATAAATAAAAAGGGTGGAAGCAAAGGCCCCACCCTTTTTTATAATGCTATTATTTCTTAGCAGCCCTCTATTGCCTTTTTCTTCTTTGCTGGTTCTGTTGGCTTTGCTGCTTCCGGCTTAATTTCATCAGCCTTCTGTTCAGATTTAGCTTCTGCCTTCTTTAGGCTCTTTGCTATCATCTTGCCGTCCTTTTCGGTATATTTTGCTACCACCTTATCGCCGACTTTAATGTCTTTGAGCATCTTTTCATCTGCTGATAAAAGGACCTCTGCCCTTTTACCTTTTATTGTAATGGTCTTTGCTGCTACATCTATTGCTACTACTTCGCCTGTAATCTGTTTAACTGTAGCTTTTTTTTCAGTCTCAGCAGCTTTTTCAGCAGGTGGATATGCGGCAACATAAGCTGTTGTCACTGCAAATACAAAGAGGACAGCAATAAAAAGGGATATAAATTTCTTCACTTTAAGATCACCTCCTTTTCTATAAGATTTTTAAAAATCTATATAATTCAATATTTATGCCATTAGCATTAAAATATTATTAACATTAAAATCAATGATTTCAGAAAATAAGAGGAGAAAACTAATTTCTTTTTTCAGGTAAGGTCTCCTCTTTTGGGGCATTGATGCCAAATTTTTCGAGCCTATACCAGAATGTCTTGTAGCTCATGCCCAGAAGTCGCGCTGCCTTTGCAGCTACATTGTTTGCCTTTATCATTGCCTTCTGGATTAAATCCTTTTCTAATTCCTCAAAATTTATCCCTTCATCAGGGATTTCAATGTTAAGTATGCCTTTTTGTAGGGGCAATCTAAGTTCACTTTTAATATCATTTAGAGTTATTGTATCTGTATCGCTCATCAATACTGCCCTTTCAATAACAGATTCAAGCTGTCTGATGTTTCCTGGCCAGTGATAATTTATGAGCGCCTTTAAGGCTGCATCATTTATTCCCTTAATCCTCTTGCCAAATTCCTTGTTATACTTATCAATAAAAAATGAGGCAAGAGTAGGTATATCCTCTTTTCTCTCCCTTAATGGTGGCATATTTATAGTTATCACTTTAAGCCTGTAATAAAGGTCTTCCCTAAACCTTCCCTCTGAAATCTCCTTTTCAAGGTCTTTATTTGTTGCTGCAATTATTCTTACATCAACCTTTATACTATCTTTACCACCTAATCTCCTTATTTCCTTGTCCTGTAACACCCTTAATATCTTTGCCTGGGTAAAGATTGGTATGTCACCTATTTCATCAAGAAAAAGTGTACCTTTGTTTGATGCCTCAAACAAACCTATTTTTCTGTTTAAGGCACCTGTAAAGGCACCTGGTTCATAACCGAACAATTCGCTTTCTAATAAATTTTCAGGTATGGCAGCGCAATTTATTGCTGTAAAAGGTCCGGTTTTCCTTGGGCTGTTATAATGGAGGGACCTTGCGATAAGCTCTTTTCCAGTTCCGCTTTCTCCGTATATCAATACCGTTGCTGTTGAGGAAGAGACCTTTTTTACGGTCTCTATGACCTCTTTCATCTTTTTTGATGTTCCTACAATGCCCTCTATCCTGAATTTCCCAAAGAGTTCATTTTGAAGATGCAGGTTTTCCTTTATAAGTTGAATCTTCTCCACCGCCTTTTTAATTGTAAGAAGGATTACATCCTTTTCAAGGGGCTTTGTGAGATAATCAAAGGCACCTTTCTTTATCGCCTCAACAGCAGAGGCTATAGTGCCAAAGGCGGTCATTATAATAAAGGCTGGTTTAACAGGTGTATCAGGTATGGATTCTAAGAGTTCTACCCCGCTTTTTCCTGCCATCTTGAGATCAGATAATATGACGTCAGGATTGTATTTGTTTATCAATTCTAATCCCTCTTCTGCTGATGAGGCTGTAAGCACCTCGTATCCTTCATCCTCAAGGATTGTCTTTATGATATCCTGCTGACGCCTTTCATCATCAATGACAATAATAAGAGGCATAAACACTCCTTAAGTAAAAATTTTAATAGGACAGTTGATTTAATGGAATAATTAATCTTACCTCGCTTCCATTACCGTAAGAGCTAATAAATTCAACCTTTCCACCATGTTCTTCTATTACCCTTTTAGTCATAGGCAGACCAAGACCAAGACCTGTCTGTTTTGTAGAAAAGAATGGCTCAAATATCTTTGAAAGATTCTCCTGTGAAACTCCTATACCATTGTCTTTTATTGATAGCACAAAATTGCCGTCTTGAAACCCTGTTTCAATTATTAAGAAACCTTTGTATGTTGAATCCCTGTGCTTTGATTCAATAGCATGAAATGCATTAGTAATAATGTTAAGTATGCAGGATTTAAAGAGGTCTGGATCAACTTTAATCTCTACATCATTATGATTATATTCCCGGATAATCTCAATGCCTTCTGATTCTGCCTTTGCCCAGATGAGGGTAATAACCTCTTCAATTAGTTTATCTATCTTGACCTCTTTGATATTTAATTTAAGGGGTTTGCTATAATCAAGGAAATCATTGACAAGCTTATTAAGTCTCTGAATCTCCTGTTTTATTCCATCTATAAGGGTATCAAACTTCTCTTTATCATTTTTTTCATTTGGACTATATTTTCCAGCAATATATTCAATGCCAAGATTTATAAAGTTTAAGGGATTTCTTATCTCATGGGCTATGCTTCTTGAAAGCTGTCCAAGACCAGCAAGATGTTCAATCTCTCTAAGCCTCTCTTCAAGGGATCTGTTTTCTTTTAGCTTTTGAACCATATAATTGAAGCTCTCTGATAACATACCAATTTCATCTTTGCCCTTCACAGGAAGATGCTGATTCAGATCTCCTGCTGCAACCCTCTTAGATGCAATAACAACATCATGAATAGGTTTGGTGTATCTTCTGGAGAGAATAAAGGAAATAAAGATTCCCAGTCCGAAGACAAAGACCGTTGCAGCAATTCTTTTAATAGCAATTATCTTCATTAAGTGGGAAAAGTCTTCTTTGTTAATCTTAAGATGTATATATCCATAATGGGTATTTTCTGCAATTACAGGTATTATTACATTATAAGTTTTGCCCTCTTCTGATACCGTTTGTCCAAACTCAGCCCTTATTATCAGATCCTTTTTATTATATGAGATGGGTTCTCCGATTTTTTTTGGGTTGCTGCTTGCAATTATCTCATCAGCATTGCTTATGATTGATATCTCTTTAACACCCTTAGTATTTAAGTCCTTGAAATACTTTGCGAGCCTTGCCTCATCAGTTGTACCTGTAGCAGTGACCTCTTCAACCCCAACCTTTATAGCATTGGTGAGTTCTGATGTCTGGCTTTCTACTGCCTTTAGGATCTCCTTTTCGGACTGCATGTAAAGAAAATAGGTGGCAGATATTAGAATGAGGCTAAGGAGTATCATCATTACAATGAGTTTCTTGTCAAGGGATAGATTAAGGAAGAGTTTCTTAATCATAATAAATTTTAACACGTGCAGATAGGAAAAGTCTTTGATTAACTTTATTCACCTTAAATCCCCTCTTTAAATAGGCCCTACATTTTTGGAATATCTATCAGGGGAATAAGATCTTTACTTTAGGGGTTGGTCTTGAATTTATTTCCAATTGGTAATACTATAAAAAGGATATATGCTTATAGAAAATATATCAAATATCTTAAAGAGGATTAGCCATGCAGCTATGAGGGCAGGAAGAAGACCTGAGGATGTCAAGCTCGTTGCTGTAACAAAGAAAGTTGGCATTGATACTATTTTAGAGGCGATAGATGCTGGGATTAGGGTCTTTGGAGAAAGCAGGGTTCAGGAGGCGAGGAATAAAATTTCAGATTTGAAATCTATGATCCTGGATTCACAGATTGAGTGGCATTTGATAGGACATCTGCAAAAGAACAAAGCGAGGCAATCTGTTCAACTATTTGATCTGATTCACACTGTTGATTCCATCGGACTTGCAGAAGAACTTAATAGGCAGGCAGAAAAAATAGGAAAGATTCAAAGGGTTCTGATTCAGGTAAAACTGTCTGAAGAGGAGACAAAGCACGGTGCGCCCGAGGATGAATTGATGCATCTTTTAGAAAAAATAAAGGGCCTTAATAATTTAAAGATAGAAGGCCTTATGACTATGCCACCATTTTTTGAGGACACTGAAAGGACAAGGCCTTACTTCAGGAGACTGAGGGAAATCAGAGACGCTGCAGAAAAGGCAGGATTCAAACTCCCCGAACTTTCTATGGGCATGTCAAATGACTTTGAGGTTGCGATAGAGGAGGGAGCAACAATGGTGAGGATAGGGACGGCAATATTTGGGGAAAGGAATAGAAATTGATTTGGTGTATCATAAGGGTAAATGCTAAAAACATATTTTAATCTCATATTAGACATAGCAAAGCCTGGAGATGCCACAGAGCAAAGTTATTATTCATCTCTGGAAGAACTCCTGAAAAGCTATGCTGTTTCCATCAACAAAAAACAGGTTCATGTCACCACCATTCTTAAAAAGACAGATGCGGGAAATCCTGAT
>CAZIMB010000047.1:9499-12806 GCA_964540275.1 uncultured Nitrospirota bacterium
AAAACAGGTTCATGTCACCACCATTCTTAAAAAGACAGATGCGGGAAATCCTGATCTCAGAAAGGGCGCTTTAATAGATAAGATTCTTATAAGAAGGCCATATGTTGTACACAAACCTAAAACCATACCCCCGCTTGAAAAAGAAGCGGATCTTTATAAACTCCCTTCACAAAGGTTGAAAAGCTGAGATATGAAAAAGGGAAGCTCTACATAAATAATTGGTGAGAAAGGGGTGAATATATGATAGGTTTTATTGGTGGAGGAAATATGGCAGAGGCCTTGATAAAGGGTTTAATCCAGTCCTCTTTATCAGTGGTGCGCGGTGAGAGAAATAATATAATTGTATCTGAACCGAGAGAGGAAAGAAGAGCATATTTAGAAAAAACCTATGGAATTAGGACAACATCTCATAGTAGGGATGTTATAAGTTCCAGCAATATAATTATCCTTGCTGTTAAACCTCAAAATATTTCAGAAGTCCTTGACGAGATATCTGATCTGGTTAATGAAGAGAAGACTATAGTCTCTGTTGCCGCTGGTATAACACTCTCATATCTTCAGTCAAAACTTAATACAAAAAGGCTTATCAGGGTTATGCCAAACACACCTGCCCTTGTGCAGGAAGGCATGTCAGTAATGAGTATGTGCGAATGTTTTTCTGATAAAGATATTTCTACAGTAAGGGAAATCTTTATGTCTGTAGGAAAGGTTATCACTATGCCTGAAAGGTATCTGGATGCTGTAACAGCATTGTCAGGCAGTGGACCTGCCTTTATCTCTTTATTCCTTGAGGCTATGATAGAGGGTGGTATAAGAATTGGACTTGATAGAGACAATGCCACAGAGCTTGTTATTCAAACAATGATTGGCACTGCAAGACTTCTTGAAAACGGCATGATGCCCGAGACAATAAGGGATATGGTTACCTCACCTAATGGCACAACAGCTGCTGGACTTCAGGTATTTGAGGATAGAGGATTTAAGGAAATAGTATCAGAGGTCCTGGCTGCAGCAAAAAAAAGGGCTGAAGAACTGGGAAGGAGGCAATAGTGTTTATAATAGGTAATTTTATTTTGGCAATAGCAAATGTTCTTGATATAATACTTGGTGTTTATAAATGGATTATAATAATCGCTGCGGTGGTAAGTTGGGTAAATCCTGATCCATATAATCCTATAGTGAGATTTCTTTATTTTATTACAGAGCCTGCTTTAAGACCAATTAGAAGGATAATAGGTTATAGGCTTGGCCCAATAGATATTTCGCCATTAATAGCAATAATAATTATTATATTTATTCAGAAATTTCTCGTAAGCTCTTTAATAGAGATAGCCTATAAAATAAAAGGAGGGGCATTAATATGAGGATAACACCTCAGGATATTCAGCAAAAACAATTTCCTGTTAGGTTTAGGGGATTTGATATTGATGAGGTATATACCTTCCTTGAGCTTGTAAGGGAGGAGATGGAGGAGCTTTTTAGGGAGAATGCCTCTTTAAAGGAACAATTAAGAAGGGCTGATGAGCAATTGCAAGAGTATAGAAACATAGATTCAACGCTCAGAGAAACACTTTTGACAGCACAGCAATTGGTAGAGGAATATAAGGCAAATGCTAGAAAAGAGGCGGAATTAATGCTTAAAGAGGCTGAACTAAAGGCAGAAAGCTTATTAAAGGAGGCACAAGAAAAGGTAGTCAAGATACATGAAGATATAGTTGACCTCAAGGGAATAAGGAGGCACTTTAAAGAGGAGATTAAAAGGCTTATAGATAGCCATTTAAGAATGCTCGATTTTGATAAGGAAAGGGAAGGAGAAGACTCTGGTGAAATATAGTGCCTTAAAGGGGGTTCAGGATATCCTCCCTCCAGATATTTATATATGGCAGAAAATTGAGAAAGTCGCAAGGGATATCTTTCATTTTTATGGATTTCAGGAGATAAGGCTTCCTATTATAGAATCAACAGATGTATTTATAAGAAGTATAGGTGAGACAACAGATATTGTAGAAAAGGAGATGTATACATTTTTTGATAAGGCAGGCAGGAGTATTACAATGAGGCCTGAGGGAACAGCCCCTGCTGTTAGATGCTATGTAGAGCATCACCTTTATAATCTCCCATCTCCACAGAAGTTTTATTATTTTGGTCCCATGTTCAGATATGAAAGACCTCAGAGAGGCAGATTTAGGCAGTTTTACCAGATAGGTGTAGAGGCCTTTGGTGTTTCCCAAACATTACTGGATGTAGAGATTATATTGATGTTAAGGAATCTGCTTGAAGGAGTGGGTCTAAAAGAGGTTAATTTTGAGCTCAATTCTATAGGCTGTCAGAAATGTAGGCCTGTTTATAAAAATTCACTCCTGAAATTCTTTGAAAATAAAATATCTGATTTTTGCCCCGACTGTCAGAGAAGATATAATACAAATCCCTTAAGAATACTTGATTGTAAGGTAGAAAGGTGTGTTGAAGCGAGACAGGGTTCACCTGTTGTTATAGACTATTTATGCGAGGAATGTAAGACCCATTTTGATGAGCTTATATTTAGACTGAATGCATTAAAGGTAACCTATAAGCTTAATCCAAGCTTAGTCAGGGGGCTTGACTATTACACGAGAACCACATTTGAGGTAACAAGTGAACACCTCGGTGCACAAAAGGCAGTAGCAGCAGGAGGAAGATATGACAATCTTGTAGAGGAGTTTGGAGGCCCTAAAACACCGGCTATAGGTTTTGCAATCGGGATGGAAAGAGTAACAGCCCTGTTAAAAGAGATATGGGCTGATAAATATCCCTTGCCAAGGGTATTTATTGCAACTTTGGGTAAAGAAGCTGAGATTGAGGGATTACAGATTGCTGAAAGTATAAGGGAAGCAGGGTTTTGGGTAGAGCCTAATTATAATGGGGAGGCATCACTTAAAAGCCAGCTTAGAAAGGCTGATAGAATGGGTGCAGAAATAGTTTTTATAATTGGAGAAAATGAACTAATGTCTGGAAGGGTTCAATGGAAGAATCTAATGAATGGTGAACATGGAGAGGTAGATAAAAAAGATATCCTAAGATTTTTAGGATATAAATAGGCAAGTAGATCCTGTCAACTTTTTTTCTGTAAATCCTCATAGGGGCTTTCTCCTCAATGGTTTTTATAGTTTCTAATTATTATGCAGCAATTCTTCCAAGTTTTGATACCCTATGCCTTTAAGAATAGGAGTTGGGCACTTAATATGTATTGACCCCGGTTATTTTGAATTTGAGGCCAGAATAGACTTATCAGAGTCTTGCAAAAGGTTAGCTATACCCTTGGTCCACG
>CAZIMB010000048.1:0-12302 GCA_964540275.1 uncultured Nitrospirota bacterium
TGCAGTTAGCACAAATAGTAGAGAGCCCTTAGTTGATGGAATAACAGATTTTAGTCTATGGCATCCAAATACTAACAATACCCACTTTAGAGAAAGGCCTTTCATTTCAAGGGATAACTATAAGTTTTTTGTAATGTGGAATGCCTGTGGAGGTCCTGACTTTGGTGGTGGTACAATAGTAAGGGCCTATGGTAGCGGTCGTATGGGTCCGATAGCTGAGGATGTCAAAGGTACCATTGATAATACCATGATTTACCATTATCTTAAGAGAGCCCTTCACATTGAGTAGAACACTATTATAGTCCCTATTAAAGGTTATTAGTTATGGCTTCGTGTGCTATGACTAATAATCTTTTTCTTCTTTCTTCTGGTTTTACTAAGACTGTTATTTCTATAACCATTTGTCTAAATAGTTAGGCCAAAAATGGAACTATCACACTTTGGATTATAGGATTATAAAAAGAGAAAAGAGGCAACTGTTCCACGTGGAACATCTAAAATACCTTCCATTGTTCAGGCAGGAAAAGCCTTTCATAAGTCATAAGGGCAAAGCTGTCTGTCATTCCCGCTATAAAGTCACAGACCATTCTGTGTTTGTCAAGTTTCCTTTCTGGTGGTACATCTCTGAATACATCATCTATGTTGGCAAGATAGTATTCATACAACATTCTGAGGATGCCCTTTGCCTTTTTAAACTCCTTGATCATAAACTCACTCTCATATACCCTTTCAAAGAGGAAATCCCTTAATTTATAGGTAACAAAACTGATTTCTTCACTCATATCAATAGTAGAAAGCCCCTTTTCCATACTCGTTTTGATAACATCCCTAACCATTGCGTCTATCCTGCTTGAATATGTATCTCCTATAATCTTCAGAATATCTTTTGGCACGTCTGACTTTTTAATAACCCCTGCCCTTAAGGCATCATCAAGATCATGATTTACATAGGCAATAATGTCTGATATCCTCACTATCTGTCCTTCAAGGGTAATTGGCCTGTCCTTTGGATCATCTGAAACGATCTGTCCCTTTCCCTTAGAGTGTTTTAATATGCCATCCCTTACCTCCTTTGTAAGATTAAGCCCTTTCCCATTCCTCTCAAGAAAATCAACCACCCTTAAGCTCTGCTTATAATGGTCAAAACCTCCAATATGGATCTCCCTTAGTATTGCCTCTCCTGCATGTCCAAAAGGTGTATGTCCGAGGTCATGGGCAAGGGCAATTGCCTCCGTAAGGTCCTCATTTAGCCTCAATGCCCTTGCAATTGTCCTTGCTATTTGGGAAACCTCAAGCACATGAGTGAGGCGCGTTCTATAATGGTCTCCTTTTGGGGCGAGAAATACCTGTGTTTTATGTTTCAGTCTTCTGAATGCCTTTGAATGGATTATCCTGTCCCTATCCCTCTGAAAGCATGTCCTTATATCATCCTCCTTCTCAGGTCTTACCCTTCCTTTGCTTTCAGAGCTGAGGCAAGCCTTTGGATGGAGTGTCTGTCTCTCTATGAGCTCTGTATGTTCACGGATCGTCACTAATAATTTTATAACCCAATTCTATTTTTAAATTCAACACAAGAAAAGCAAATATCAACAAAAATAGGAAAAGATCTAAATCAGACATCTATATGTTTAGCTTCAAGGGCATGTTTTGTAATAAATTCCTTTCTCGGCTCTACCTGATCTCCCATCAAAATAGTAAACATCTCATCGGCCTTTACTGAGTCATCAATAGTTACCTGAAGGAGTGTCCTTTTTATAGGATCCATTGTCGTCTCCCACAGCTGCTGAGGGTTCATTTCTCCAAGCCCTTTGTATCTCTGAATACTAATTCCTTTTCTTGATGCGTCTGTTGCTAAAGCAAGAAGGTCTTTTAAAGATGAGACCTCTTTTCTCTCTTCCTTTATAGAAATCAAATATGGAGGATCCCCAAATGTTTCTCTTAAGGATTTAAATAGTTGTGTTATCTCTTTGTACTCTGGGGATTGTACAAAGGAGATAGATAGGTCCATCTTGTAATTATGCCTTCTTATCTCTACTAAGTAAGTCTCATGTTCTTCATCAAAATTTATATCTCCATGTTTAATGCCAACAATTGCCTCCCTTATCTCTTTAATAAGGGATGAGATACCTTCTTGAGATTTAAAATGATCAGTGTTTACACCTTTTTTTAATAAAAATGCTATTACCTCCGGGTCTTTTCTCCTTCTATCAAACCATTCTATAACCTTTTCATAAGAGGCTATCTTTTTAAGATGAGGAATAAGTTTCTTTCCGCTTAAAATACCTGCAGGTGTTGATACCTGTATTTCATCCGCAGCAAATTCAAATAGCATGTCCATTAGTTCTGTTTCATTCTGGACATATCTTTCTAACTTTCCCTTCTTTATCCTAAAAAGTGGTGGTTGGGCAATATAAAGATATCCCCTCTCTATGATATCTGGCATCTGCCTGTAAAAAAAGGTTAATAACAAAGTCCTTATATGAGCCCCATCAACATCAGCATCTGTCATAACTATTATCTTATGATATCTTGTTTTTGCTATATCAAAATCACCAGGCCCTATACCCGTACCAAGGGCAGTTATAAGGGTTCTTATTTCCTCAGATGATAGCATTTTGTCAAATCTTGCCTTCTCAACATTTAATATCTTTCCCCTTAAAGGCAGAATCGCCTGAAAGCGTCTATCCCTTCCCTGTTTTGCTGATCCACCTGCTGAATCTCCTTCTACAATAAACAATTCAGACCGTGCAGGATCCTTTTCAGTGCAGTCTGCGAGCTTTCCAGGAAGCCCTGTATCCTCAAGAGCACCCTTTCTTCTCGTTAACTCCCTTGCCTTTCTTGCAGCCTCCCGCGCCCTTGCAGCTTGAAGGGCCTTTTCTATTATTTTTTTCGCAACAGAAGGGTTTTCCTCAAAATATGCGGAGAGTGCCTCATTTGTAATTGATTCAACTAATCCCTTTACCTCGCTATTTCCGAGCTTCATCTTTGTTTGTCCCTCAAACTGCGGATTTTGAATCTTTACACTAATAACAGCTGTAAGTCCTTCCCTAATATCCTCCCCAGATATGCTCTCCTTTCCTTCTTTCAAAATGCCAGAGGATAATGCATAGCTATTAGATGTCCTTGTAAGGGCCGATTTAAAACCTATGAGATGAGTGCCTCCCTCTCTCGTGTTGATATTATTGGCAAATGTATATATATTCTCGGCATATCCATCATTGTACTGAAGGGCTATTTCAACAAATATGCCCTCTCTTTCTCCTGAAATATAGATAGGTTTTGGATGTATGGAAGTCTTATTTTTATTCAGATGTTCTACAAAAGAGACTATTCCTCCTTTATATAAAAATGTCTGACTCCTTGTTACCCTCTCATCTGTTAAAGTTATCTGTAATCCCCTGTTAAGAAAGGCTAACTCCCTCAATCTCTGTGCGAGCACATCATAGCTAAAATCAACTGTCTCAAAGATTTCTGGATCTGGTTTAAAGGTTATCTTTGTCCCCCTTGATTTTGTCTTTCCTACAATTGTTAACGGGCTGACAGGTACTCCCCTTTCAAATCTCTGCTGAAAAACCTGTCCATGCCTCTTTATTTCTACCTCTAACCATTCCGATAAGGCATTTACAACAGATACACCAACTCCATGAAGTCCGCCTGAGATCTTGTATACCTTTGATTCAAATTTACCCCCAGCATGAAGCTCTGTAAGGGCTATTTCCGCTGCGCTTCTTCCCTCGGGATCTCCTGGATGAGGCTCTGTAGGTATCCCCCTTCCATTGTCAATAACCGTGCAGCTTCCATCATGATGCAAAATTACATCTATATTTGTGCAAAATCCTGCAAGTGCCTCATCTACACTATTGTCAACCACTTCATAAACAAGATGGTGGAGACCATCTATTCCTGTAGAGCCTATGTACATGGCGGGCCTTACCCTTACTGCGGCAAGCCCTTTTAATATAGTTATAGATTCTGCACCATATGTCTCGCCTGTCTCCTCTGGAGACGAAGAGTTTGTTCCTTCTGTCTTTGCTTCTTCCATTCTTTCTCCCTCTTTAATTAAAAAACCAGCAATCTTTAAAATAAATTATCCTTAACTTGAAAATCTTTATTAATGAAGAAGGCTTTTATATTATGTTTATATTCTCATTGGCATTATTACGCACTTATAATCCTCGTTGCCTTCCTCCAATAAAAGTGTTGGACTGAGAGGCTCATTTAACTTAAATATTACCTTATCTGATTTTATTACATTTAATGCATCGAGAATATATTTAGCATTAAAGGCTATTGTGAAAGCCTCTTTATTACTGAATTCTGCCTCTATCTCATCGGTTGCATCCCCAAAGTCAGGATTATTAGCAGAAAGCACAAGCCTATTAGATTCTAAATCTAGTTTTACTGCATTGCTTCTATCCCTGCTCATTATAGATACCCTTCTAAGTGCCTTTGATAAGAGATTTTTATCAACAAATAGTGTCTTTGTATTTGCATTTGGAATTACCTGCTCATAGGCAGGATATGACCCCTCTATTAATCTCGTAAGAAATTGGGTATCTCCAAATTTGAAAAGTATATGATTTTTACCTATTGATATATTTACAGACTTAATTTCTTCTGCGAGAAATCTCTTTAATTCAGATATTGCCTTTCTTGAGACAATCAACTGTTTATCCTCTTTTGGCATATTTGAAATGTTTTTTCTTGAAAGGGCAAGTCTGTGACCGTCTGTGCCAACTACTGTAATAGTGCCGTCAGTTCTTATATGAAACAGGAGGCTATTTAATACATATCGGGTATCAGCCTCTCCTGCTGAATAAAGGGACCTTTCTATCATTTCAAGGAGGAGTTTGGAGTCAAGATCAATCTCTTCTTTCCCTTCAATAGAAGGCCAGACTGGATACTCCTCTGCATTAAGACAAGAGAGACGGAAAAGGGTTTTTCCAGACATTACCTTTATCCATTGTGAATCAACTGCCTCTATTGTAATTTCTCCTTCCATTTCTCTAACTATTTCAAGGAGTTTTCTTGCAGGGATGCAGATCTTTCCCTCTGTTTGAATATTAATATTTATTGGCTCTTTGAAGGCTGTCTCAAGGTCCGTAGCTATTATATATGATCCCTTTTTATCTGCAATTAAAAGGAAATGGTTCAATATAGGCATAGTTCCCTTTCTATCAACTATGTTCTGGATGTCAGCAAGCTTCCTTTGAATCTCCTCTTTTTCTACTGTAATCTTCATTCTCCCTCCTTAAAATATATAATAGGCTTCTTTTTTCTAACTGATGAGACCAGTCCTTTTATGCGTCTGCTACCCTTTTATTTTACGTATTATATTTTCTATTGACTTATTTAGATTTTCATCTCGGCCTCTCTGTTCTTCTACCTTTCTATATGAATAAAGGACTGTTGCATGGTCCTTTCCACCAAAATATTTTCCTATCTCGCTCAATGAAAGCTGGGTAAGTTGCTTGGAGAGATACATGGCTATCTGCCTAGCATTTGCTGTCTCTTTAGTCCTCTTTGCTGACTTTATCTCCTGAAGCCTTATACCAAAATATTCGCATACTGCCTTCTGAACTGTTTCTACTGTTATGGGCTTATCTTCGTCAACAATTAAGTCCCTCAGAACCGATTTTGCTAGATTTATATCTATCGGCATGCCTGTTAGCGAGGCATGGGCACCCAATTTTATAAGACATCCTTCTAGCTCTCTTATATTAGACTTGACACTCTTCGCTATAAAATAGGCAACATCTTCTGTTATGGTCATCCTCTCCATTGCTGCCTTTTTATATAAAATTGCCATCTTTGTCTCAATCTCAGGGGGTTGGATATCTGCAATAAGCCCCATGCTAAATCTTGACCTTAATCTGTCTGTGATATCTGCAATCTCTATTGGTGGTCTGTCGCTTGATATTACTATCTGTTTTTGTCTTTCATAAAGTGAATTAAATGTATGAAAAAACTCTTCCTGGGTAGTTGTCTTTCCAGAAATAAACTGAATATCATCAATAAGAAGGACATCTATATTCCTGAATTTTTCTTTAAACTCTCCCATTTTTCCATGCCTAAGGGATGATATAACCTCATTTGTAAATTGTTCTGCCGATATATAAGTAACTGCATCTGCAAGATTTTTATCTACTATTGCATTTCCTATAGCATTGATTAAATGGGTCTTTCCAAGACCTACTCCTCCATATATAAATAAAGGATTGTAAGCGCTTCCTGGTTTTTCACTTACCTTCATTGCAGCGGCATGGGCAAACTGATTTGAGGGACCAACAACAAAGGTTGAAAATGTATATTTAGGATTAAGGTATATGCCTCTACTTGCGAGTCTTGCCCTCCTATTTTCAAACCTTGTATCCATTCTTTTTATATTGGCATCCTCTTTTTCTGCTGTCTTATATTTAACAGTCACTGGATAATTAAGTATACCCTCTATGACCTCCCCAATAATAGAAGGATGAAAGTCCTCAATCCATTCCTTAAAAAATCTATTTGGTATCTCTATAGTAACTATTTTATCTTTTATTTGAAGAATTCTTATTGGTTTAAACCATAATTCATAGGCGCTTTCTCCAACCCTTTCATATATCTTAGAAAGACAACTTTTCCATAAATCCTCAATATCTATAGCTGTCATCCAAATACTCCCTTTAGAATCTATCTTTAGCTAACACATAAGCTTTTTTTATAATTTTTATTAACATTTAATTAAAAATGTATTTAAATGCTATTGTCTTTTTAAATATCAACAAGTTATTAACAATTGTTAATAACTTTGCCTATAAAATCCTTGCAAATTATATCTTATGTATTAATTTAAGGGCAATAACCTGTTAAATATTTTGTTAGAAAAATGTTCCCAAATTTATTTTTAATAAGATCTTAAAAAATTTATAAGTTATTAAACACATAACTTATTGATAATAAAGACTTTAGTTACTTATTAACAAATTAACAGCTATTACTGTTACTGCTAGAAATACATTAAAAAAGATAGCAGATTTAGAAAACAATCTATTATAAAACGCGAAATCACCAAATTAAACTATTTCATGTATTATTCTATTTTTTTGAAAACATCTTCAAATAATCTTTAATAAAATCATCTATATCACCATTAAGGACAGCATCTACATTGCCTACCTCTCTATTTGTCCTATGATCCTTAACAAGTCTATATGGTTGAAGCACATATGACCTTATCTGATTACCCCAAGAGATATCCTTTTTATCTCCAACTATCTCCTCAATCCTCTTTTCTCTCTCTCTTAAAGAGAGATCATAAAGCCTTGATCTCAGCATTTTCATTGCAACCTCTCTATTTCTATGCTGAGACCTCTCACTTTGGCAGGAAACGACAATACCAGTAGGAATATGTGTAATCCTAACGGCAGAGGAAACCTTATTTACATGTTGTCCACCAGCACCTGATGCCCTAAATGTATCAATCCTAAGGTCTTCATCTCTAATATCCACTTTTATATCATCCCCTATCTCAGGACAAACAAGAACAGCTGCAAAAGAGGTATGCCTTCTTTTATTAGCATCAAATGGTGATATCCTTACAAGCCTATGGATACCAGCCTCAGCCTTTAAAAATCCATAGGCATACAATCCTTTTACTGAAAAGGTTACACCCTTTATACCAGCTTCCTCCCCAATCTGATGGTCTATAATCTCTGTCTTAAAGTTATGGTTTTCTGACCAGCGAAGGTACATCCTCATAAGCATTTCTGCCCAATCCTGACTTTCAACCCCACCTGCACCTGGATGAATTGTAACAATAGCATTATTTTTATCAACCTCGCCAGAAAGAAGGATCTTAATCTCTATATCTGATAGTTCCTTACTTATAGCCTCAACATCCCTTTTTATTTCATCATGAAAAATATCCCATTCATCTTCATTGATAATATTTATTGATTCCTCGAGGTATAATATCTTATTTAGGGTAGGTTCTATAAGTCCCAATGACTCTTCAATATCAGACTTTTTTTTCTGTAATTCCCTTATTTTATCTGGTTGTTCCCAGATATCCTTTGCTGACAACTCCTTCTGAATTTTTTGAAGTTCACTTTTAAGTGTATCTACATCAAAGATACCCTCTTAAAGATAGAGCCTTCTCTTTTAATTCAATTATTACATCCTTGATGTCGCTAAGCAACAACATTTTTATCTTCCTCCTAATAATAATTCAATCCTTGTAATTAACAATATTATGGTTGATACTATACATAGATAAGAGAATATATCACCATATTTTGTGTAAAAGGTTTTTGTCTTATCACTCTTTATATCTCTTACAAGGAAATCCCTTTCAAATAATCCTGTTGTACTCAGTATCTTACCATTGCTATCAATAAAGCCTGATATTCCAGTATTTGCAGCCCTAATAACAGGTTTTCTATTTTCTACAGCCCTAAAAACAGCCATGCTAAAGTGCTGATAAGGTCCATCTGTCTTACCAAACCATGCATCATTAGTAATATTTATGATGAAATCCCCACCATTAGTATAAAATTTCCTGACAAGACCAGGAAAGATAATTTCGTAACATATTAAGGTACCAAATCCACCAAATGGGGTATCAGCCTTTATATAACTTTTACCAGGGATAAAGTCCCCAACCCCTACAACTAATTTATCAATAAAGAAAAGGATCTTTTTTAGAGGGACATATTCACCAAAGGGAACTAAATGTATTTTATCATAGTTATAAGAGAGGTTTCCATCTTTATTTAGCAATATAGCGCTATTTGTATACCCGTATTCTGCCCTTGAGCCAATATCTTTTTTATCAACTTCATACTCCTTGATTAAAACACTCCCAAAAAGAAGATAAGAATTAAGCTTTTTTTGAAATTCTAAGAGATCCTTTGTACGGTTAAAATCCCTTCCAAAATAGAAGGGAATGGCTGTTTCTGGCCATACAATAATATCAGGGCTGAATCTTGAAGCCTCTAAGGATAATTTTTTATAGACACTGATGACCTCATCCTGAAAGGCTTCGTCCCATTTCTTGTCTTGCTCTATATTTCCCTGAATAATGGCAGCCCTCACATTATTACCTTCCCTTTGCTCTTTAATCCTAAAATGACCATATAAAAATGTCCCTAAAAGTAAAACAGACAATATTATGAAACCACCAATGGTAGGTATACGGGAATATAAAGGTCTTTCAGAGACCCTTTTTTTTATTATGAAAATATCAGAAATAGCGCCATTAAAAGCACATACCAAAAAGGATATACCATAAATGCCTGTAATATCTGCAATCTGAATAAAATAAAGGAAATTGTACTGACTGTACCCTAAACTTGACCATGGAAAGCCAGTGAGTGCATAGGATCGCAAAAACTCTAAACAGGTCCATAATAAAGGTGCTATAAATAAGGCAGGTAGATGACTACTTTTGATAATAATTGCATAAAGTACTGAAAATAGAGCTGGATATATAGAAAGATACAGGGCAAGCAAAAATACTATAATAAGACTAGGCACAAAAGAAACAGAGCTAAAATTACTTATAGCATAATATATCCAATATATAGTAGAGAAAAAAAATATAACACCAAATATAATACCTATCTTAAAGGACTCTTTCCTATTCTTTCCATACAGAAAGACCAAAAGGGGTACTAAGGCAAACCATGCAAGATAGTACATATCTGCCTTAGGAAACGAGAGGAACAGTAGAATTGCAGAAATAATAGCAGGACCATATAACTTGTAGAAAATATATTTTATTTTATACATAATATCATATTTATGTTATCATAAATAAATAATCTTATGCCTGCCTTTGCTATAATACCTGCCAGATATAAGTCAACCCGTTTTCCGGGTAAACCCCTTTGTCTCCTTGCAGGCAAACCTATGATCCAATGGGTTTATGAAGGGGTAAAGGGATCAAAAAGTATTAAGGAGGCCTTTGTTGCGACAGACCATGAACTTATATATGATACTGTAAATGGATTTGGAGGAAAGGTGATTATGACAAAGGAAGATCACCAGTCAGGTACAGACAGGATAGCAGAGGCTACTATAAAATTAGTAGAACAAGGATATGATATAAAGGAATCAGATATAATTGTTAATGTACAGGGTGATGAGCCGATGATTGAGCCAGAGATGGTAGATAAGGTGGTCTCAGTTATGGAAGACGAAAGAGCGGATATTGGTACCCTTGTAAAAAAGATAGAGGATTTTTCAGAGGTATTAAATCCTAACGTTGTTAAGGTGGTTTTTGACAAGGAGGGTTTTGCCCTTTATTTTTCAAGAGCACCTATACCATACCACAGGGATAAATGGAAAAAACTCGAAGATCCTTTGCCTGGAAATGATAAGTTTATGGTTTTTAAACACATAGGTATATATGCATATAGAAAAGACTTTTTATTGAAATTTTCCAATCTTTCTCCTACAAGGCTGGAGGCGATTGAAAGGCTTGAACAATTAAGGGCATTGGAAAATGGATTCAGGATAAAAGTTATAGAAACAGAAAGGGAAACAATAGGTGTTGATACATTAGAAGATCTAAGAAAGGTGGAGAAATGCCTAAATATATCTTTATAACAGGTGGAGTAGTATCAGCATTAGGAAAGGGCATAGCAGCAGCAGCAATTGGAGCCCTCCTAGAGGCAAAGGGACTAAAGGTTACACTCCAGAAATTGGACCCCTATATTAATATTGATCCGGGTACATTAAGCCCCTTTGAGCATGGAGAGGTATATGTTACAGACGATGGATGCGAGGCAGACCTAGATCTTGGGCATTATGAAAGGTTTACACATGTGAAGACATCTGTTAATAATAATTACACAACAGGAAAGATATACTACAATGTAATTACAAAAGAAAGAAGGGGAGATTATCTTGGAGATACTGTTCAGGTTGTTCCTCATATAACAAACGAGATAAAAGAGGCCATCCGATCAGCAGAGACTTATGAGTTTTCAGATCCTGAAACAGGATTACAAAGGAAGTTTTATGATATAGTTATTGTTGAAATTGGCGGTACCGTTGGCGATATAGAAAGCCTGCCATTCCTTGAGGCAATCAGGCAGATCAGATACGATGTTGGAAGGGAAAATGTCCTTTATATACATCTAACTCTTATCCCTTATATAAAGACAGCAGGTGAGTTGAAGACAAAACCTACCCAGCATAGTGTAAAAGAACTCAGGGAAATAGGGATCCAGCCTGATATTTTGTTATGCAGGGTTGATAGGGAGATAAGTCCAGAAATGAAAAGAAAGATAGCCCTCCATTGCAATGTAGACCCAGAGGCAGTTATTGCAGCTATGGATGTAGAGACTGTATATGAGGCGCCCCTTTCCTTAAAGGCAGAAGGACTGGATAGACTTATTGAAAAAAAATTTAATTTAGCTCCCTCAGAAACAGATCTATCAATCTGGTCAGATGTAGTAGAAAGAATAAAAAATCCAACATACGAGGTGACTATCGCGATAGTGGGTAAATATGTTGGCCTAAAGGACTCCTATAAAAGCCTGGTAGAGGCATTATTGCATGGGGGCATTGCTAATAATACAAGGGTTAATCTAAGTTGGATAGATGCGGAAGATATAGAAAAAAAGGGAGCAGATAGATTTTTATCAGAGGTTGACGGCATCCTTGTTCCAGGTGGCTTTGGATCAAGGGGAGTAGAGGGAAAGATAGAGGCTATAAGATATGCAAGGGAGAAGAAGATACCTTTTTTTGGGATATGCCTAGGAATGCAGTGTGCTGTGATAGAGTTTAGTCGCAATGTATGTAAGCTCTCTGCAAACAGCTCTGAATTTGATCCTAATACTAAGGATCCTGTCATATACCTGATGGAAAGATGGTATAACCACAGGACCGGGAGGATAGAGGAAAGGACAAAAGACTCTCAGATGGGTGGCACCATGAGGCTTGGTGCTTATCCATGCGTTCTGAAGGAGGGAACAAAGGCATTTAACTCTTACAAAACAAAAGAGATTTCTGAAAGACACAGACATAGATATGAGTTTAATAACAAATATAGGGATATTCTTACGTCAAAGGGTATGATAATAAGTGGGGTGTCTCCAGATGGTGAACTCGTGGAGATTATAGAGATTGAGAATCACCCATTTTTTCTTGGTTGTCAGTTCCACCCAGAATTTAAATCAAAGCCCATAGAACCACATCCATTGTTCAAATCTTTTATAGAAGCTGCTTTGAAAGAAAAGAAAGAGCTTTTTTTATAAATAATTAAATATAAAATAATGGTGATATTTAATGCTTTCCTTTGTGGAGTTATGGGT